>CAZZAH010000240.1:4746-6812 GCA_964652115.1 uncultured bacterium
GAGATCTCCTCACGCGTCGCGCGCCTCTTCCTTCCGGACAAGAAGGGCCAGCGGCCTTGTCACGGGAAGGACTCCCGCTTCTCGCGCGATGCCAACTGGCGCGACCTGCTCCTCTTCCACGAGTACTTCCACGGCGACACCGGCCGAGGCCTCGGCGCCTCGCATCAGACCGGCTGGACCGCGCTCGGGATTCGGTGCCTCGAAGACCTCTTCCTCGCTCAGGGGATCACCCGCGCCCACGAAACGAGCGAGGTCACCTCGCCGAGGCCGCGCGCCGACTGATTTTCTCTGTGCGCTTTTCGTGGCGTCGCGTGTTGCCCCTAACGAAGGGCGAACGCGAGCGCGCTCGTCCCCGGAAGGCCCAGGCTTTGAAGGGAGAAGACGATGAAGAAGATCATTCCCGCCGCCGTCGCACTGGCCCTCGCTCTCGTCGCGCTCATGCCCGGACTCTGCGCCGCGAAGCTCGCCACCAATCACAACAGCACGCTGCTCCGGGGCTGAGCGTAGGCCTCTGCGTTAACCCGGTCGTGTCAGCAGGACGACCGAGTAGCCGACCGCAGGCTTGTCGCCCGTGTTCGCGTAGCTGTGTCTTTGGTCGCCTCGGAAGACGAGCACGTCGCCGGGGCCGACCTTCCATGGCTCACCGCCCGCCGTCAGAAGCACCTCTCCCGATTCGCAGGTGAAGTACTCGCGCGTGCCCGGCATGTGAGGGACGCCGGGGATGCGGCCGCGGGGCGGAATCTCCATCCGCTCGATCACCATGCCGGGAATCGGATCGGGCAGGAGCTGCTGCACCGTTCCGTCCCCTTGCTTCCGCGCCTTGAGCGACGCGCGCGGATGAAGGCGACCGCTCGTCCGCGGCGTGCCGGTCAACTCCTCGAGCGGGACCTGAAGCGCGGTCGCCACCTTGTCGAGCACGGCGAGGGTCGGATTTGCCGCGCCGGTCTCCAGATGCGCCCAGGTGGCGCGCGGCATGCCGGCCAGCTTCGCCATCTGCTCCTGTGTCTGCCCACGCGATTCGCGTAGGTGCTTCACGTTCTCCGCCAGCCGAGCCGAGAGCTTGCTTGCCATGACGACAGGGTAGAGTTCCGCCAATGCATTGGCAAGCATGTTGGTGAATCGGCAGAGCGGGGTATCGTCCGGTCAGGAGGTACCCCATGCGAATCATGAGCTCGTCGGTTCTGATCACGGGAGGAAGTCGCGGCCTGGGCGCGGCCCTCGGCCTGGGGCTCGCCCGTCGGGGCGCGCGTGTCGTGCTGGTGGCGCGAGCCCGGGAAGAGCTCGAGCGAAGGGCGGCCGAGATCCGCGCGCAGGGCTTCGAAGCCCACGCCCTCGTCGCGGACGTCGGAAAGAAGGAAGCGATCTATCCCTTGGCCGGAGCGGCCGCGGCGCTGGTCGGTCCGATCGATCTGCTGATCCACAACGCCAGCACGCTCGGCCCGACCCCGCTTCGCGAGCTGCTCGACACCGAGTGCGAGGACTTCCAGTCGGTTCTCGAGGTGAACCTGCTCGGCCCCTTTCGCCTCACGAAGGTGATCGCGGGATCGATGCTGCTGCGGAAGCGGGGGCTGATCCTCGCGCTGAGCTCGGACGCCGCGATCAACGGCTATCCGACCTGGGGGGCGTACGGCGTATCGAAGGCCGCGCTCGATCACCTGATGCGGACCTGGGCGGCAGAGCTCGAGGATAGCGGCGTTCGATTCGTCTCTCTCGATCCGGGCGAGATGGACACGCGAATGCACGCCGACGCGATGCCCGACGCCGATCGAGCTTCGCTTCGCGCGCCGGAGGTGGTCGCGCATGCCATCGTGGACCGCATCGAAGCGGGGGATCTCCCCAGGAGCGGCGGAAGGGTCGAGCTCATGGCAGAAGGGAGCTTCGCATGACCGCCGCCACCTGGCCTCGAACGGAGCGGGCGGAGGCGCGGCTACTCCACCTCGATCCCGCGAGCGGCACCATCGTCGATCGGCGGCTGCGTGAGCTGCCTTCGCTTCTCCGCGCGGGCGACATCGTCGTGGTGAACGATGCCGCCACGCTGCCGGCGTCGCTTCAGGGCGGCACGGCGC
>CAZZAH010000241.1:0-4893 GCA_964652115.1 uncultured bacterium
ATGGTCGACCAGCTCAACGCCTTCGCGGCCGAGGTCACGCGCGTCGCGCGCGAGGTGGGAACGGAGGGGAAGCTCGGAGGTCAGGCCCAGGTGCCCGGCGTGGCCGGCACATGGAAGGACCTCACCGACAACGTCAACGTGATGGCAGCGAACCTCACCGAGCAGGTCCGCGGAATCGTGAAGGTAGTGACCGCGGTGGCCGACGGCGACCTCAAGCAGAAGCTCGCCGTAAACGCGAAGGGAGAGGTTGCGGCGCTCGCCGAAACGATCAACAGCATGACCGACACGCTCGCGACCTTCGCCGATCAGGTGACGACCGTCGCGCGCGAGGTCGGGGTCGACGGACGGCTCGGCGGTCAGGCCAACGTGCCGGGCGCCGCCGGTACGTGGAAGGATCTGACCGGCAACGTGAACCTCCTCGCCGCCAACCTGACGAATCAGGTGCGCGCGATCGCCGAGGTGGCGACGGCGGTGACCAAGGGAGATCTCACGCGCTCGATCCAGGTGGAAGCGCGCGGCGAGGTGGCGGAGCTCAAGGACAACATCAATACGATGATCGGCAACCTCCGCCTCACCACCGACCGAAACACGGAGCAGGACTGGCTCAAGACGAACCAAGCGCGCTTCACCGGAATGCTCCAGGGGCAACGCGATCTCGTCACGGTGGGGAAGATGCTTCTCTCGGAGCTGGTGCCTCTGGTCAACGCGCACCAAGGCGTCATCTACCGGATGTCGGCGGACGAGCCGCATCACCTGAAGATGCTCGCGAGCTACAGCAATTCGCCGCAAGAGAACGGCTACCCCGATCGCATCGCGCCCGGGGAAGGCGGATTTATCGGGCAGTGCGCGGTCGACATGAAGCGCGTGCTCGTCACGCGCGTGCCGCCGGATGCGGTGCCGGTCGGCTCGGCGCTGTTCCAGGTGCTGCCGAAGAGCCTCGTCGTCTTCCCGGTCATCTTCGAAGGACAGATCAAGGCGGTGCTCGCGCTGGCGTCGCTGAATGACTTCGCGCCGGCGCACCTCGCCTTCTTGGAGCAGCTGACCGCGAGCATCGGCATCGTGGTCAACAGCATCGAGGCGACGATGCAGACCGAGGGTCTGCTCGAGCAATCACAGAAGCTCGCGACCGAGCTTCAGATCCAGCAGGGCGAGCTGCAGCAGACGAACGAGCAGCTCGCGCAGAAGGCGCAGCAGCTGGCGGAGCAGAACGCCGAGGTCGAGCGCAAGAACGACGAGATCGAGCAGGCGCGACGCGCGCTGGAAGAGAAGGCGGCCGAGCTCGCGCTGACGTCGAAGTACAAGTCGGAATTCCTCGCCAACATGTCCCACGAGCTTCGGACGCCGCTCAACAGCATCCTCATCCTTGGACAGCAGCTGAGCGACAACCCAGAAGGCAACCTCAGCAAGAAGCAGGTCGAGTTCGCGCGCACGATCCACAGCGCCGGCACCGACCTCTTGAACCTCATCACCGACATCCTCGATCTGTCGAAGATCGAGTCGGGCACCGTGACGGTGAACGCGGAGGAGCTCTCCTTCACCACGCTGGAAGAAACGGTGCAGCGCATGTTCCGTCACGAGGCGGACACTGGGCGGCTGACCTTCGACATCCGCATCGACCCAGGCCTGCCGGGGATGATGGTCACCGATCCGAAGCGACTGCAGCAGGTGCTCAAGAACCTCCTCTCGAACGCGTTCAAGTTCACCGAGCAGGGGGGCGTGCGGGTCAACATCTTCGACGCGCCGAGCGGATGGCATCCCAACCATCCGGTGCTGAGCACCGCGAGCTCGGTGGTCGGATTCGAGGTGTCCGACACCGGCATCGGCATCCCCGCGGAAAAGCAGAAGATCATCTTCGAGGCGTTCCAGCAGGCGGACGCGAGCACGAGCCGGAAGTACGGCGGCACCGGCCTTGGCCTCGCGATCAGCCGCGAGCTGGCGCATCTTCTGGGCGGCGAGATCCTGCTTCGAAGCACGCCCGGCCTCGGCAGCACCTTCACCCTCTATCTGCCGCAGCTCTACGTGGGGCCGTCGAGCGGGTCGCTCTTGCCGAAGGAAGAGGGACCGAGCGCACCGCGCATGATGTCCACCTTCCCCGCGATCCATCTGCCCGAGCGGAAGATCGAGCAGGTGGCGGACGATCGAGGGAAGCTCGCGCCCGGCGATCCGATCCTGCTGGTGGTGGAGGACGATCCCCACTTCGCGCGCATCATCGTCGACCTCGCGCACGACGAGGGCTTCAAGGTCATCGCGGCATCGCGAGGTCAGGAGGCGCTCGATCTCGCGCGGCAGTACAAGCCGACCGCGGTGTCGCTCGACGTCTTCCTCCCGGACATGCTCGGTTGGATGGTGCTGAGCCAGCTCAAGCAGGATCCGGAGACGCGGCACATCCCGATCCAGATCGTGACCCTCGACGAAGATCGGCAGCACGGCCTCGCGCGCGGCGCCTTCTCCTACGTGACGAAGCCGACCACGAGCGAGGGACTCGGCCAGGCGCTGGCGAAGATCCGCGAGTTCTCCAAACCGCGTCGGAAGCGGCTCCTGGTGGTCGAGGACAACGACGCCGAGCGGATGAGCATCAGCGCGCTGCTCGGACACGACGACATCGACATCGTGACCGCCGATCAGGGGGAAGAGGCGCTCGAGGTACTGCGCCGCGAACCGATCGACTGCATCGTGCTCGACCTGCGCCTGCCCGACATCTCGGGCTTCGAGGTGCTGGAGCGGATCCGCGACGACGCAGGCTTGCGCGATCTGCCGGTGGTGGTCTTTACCGGCAAGGAGCTGTCGCCGGAAGAAGACGCGCGTCTACACATGTTGGCGCGAAGCGTCGTGGTGAAGGGGGTCGAGTCGCCGGAGCGTCTACTCGACGAGACGGCGCTCTTCCTCCATCGGGTCGTGTCGACCTTGCCGATGGAGAAGCAACGCATGCTCGACCAACTCCATCGCTCGGACGACGACCTCGTGGGCAAGGAAGTGCTGGTGGTCGACGACGACGTCCGCAACATCTTCGCCTTGAGCAGTGTGCTCGAGCGGCGAGGCATGAAGGTTCTGACCGCGGACAACGGGCGTGAGGCGATCGAGATGATCGAGAAGACCTCCGACCTCGCGATCGTCCTCATGGACATCATGATGCCGGAGATGGACGGCTACGAGACGATGCAGGTGATCCGGCAGAACCCCGCGTTCCGCAGATTACCGATCATTGCGTTGACCGCGAAGGCCATGAAAGGCGACCGTGAGAAGTGCCTGGAAGCGGGCGCCTCCGACTACCTGGCCAAACCCGTGAACACGGATCAGCTCCTCTCCGCCTTGCGCATCTGGCTCCATCGATGAGGCGATGATGACTCCGAATCAGCGCGTGAACATCCTGATGGTCGATGATCAGCCGAGCAAGTTGCTCAGCTATGAGGCGGTTCTGAGCGACATGGGCCAGAACCTCATCAAGGCGAACTCGGCGCGCGAGGCGCTCGAGCATCTGCTCAAGACCGACATCGCGGTGGTGCTGATCGACGTCTGCATGCCGGAGCTCGACGGCTTCGAGTTGGCGTCGATGATCCGGGAGCATCCGCGTTGTGGGAAGACGGCGATCATCCTGGTTTCCGCGGTGCTCATGACCGACATCGATCGCATCCGAGGCTACGGCACCGGCGCGGTCGATTACGTCTCGGTGCCGGTCGTGCCCGAAGTGCTGCGCGCGAAGGTCAACGTCTTCATCGATCTCTATCGGAAGAGCGTGCAGCTGGCGGAGCTCAACCACGAGCTCGAGATGCGCGTCGCCGAACGCACCGCGGATCTCGAGGCGACGAACTCGCGACTTCGCGAGAGCGAGATGCGCTTCCGCTTGGCGACCGAGGCGATGCCGGGCGGCGTCTACGACTGGGATCTTCCCTCGACCAGGGTGGAGCGTTCCTCTGGCTTGATCGCCATCCTCGGATGCATGCCCGAGGACGCGGAGCCGACCCTCGCGTGGTGGACGGCGCGCGTGCATCCGGAAGACGATCGAGCACGGCGGGAGCAGATCACCGCGGTGCTCGAGAGCGAGGCGCGAACCTACGCCGTCGAATACCGCATGCGGCACCAGGACGGTCGATGGATCTGGGTTTGGGATCGCGGCCGAGTGGTTCGCGACGAGGACGGCTGGGCACTGCGCGTGGTGGGCCACATCACCGACATCACCGCGCAGCGCGAGGCGGACGAGCAGCTCAAGGAAGCGGATCGCCGGAAGGACGCCTTCCTCGCCACCCTCGCGCACGAGCTCAGGAATCCGCTCGCGCCGATTCGAAACAGCATCGCGGTGATGCGGAACGGAAACGCGAGCGACGGCGAGCTGACCTGGTGCCATGAGGTGATCGAACGACAGGTCAGCCATCTCACGCGCCTGGTCGACGATCTCCTCGACTTGAGCCGCATCACACGCGACAAGATCGAGCTCCGCACCGCGGAGATCGAGCTCTCGGAGGTGCTCGAGGCGGCGGAGGAGGCGTGCCGTCCGCTCATCCAGCAAGGCGGCCTCGAGTTCGTGATCTCGAACCAGCCGAGCTCGGTCAGGCTTCGCGCCGATCGCGTTCGGCTCACGCAGTGCCTGGTGAATCTGCTCAACAACGCGGTCAAGTTCACGCCGCACGGCGGACGCGTTCAGCTCGACGTCGAGGTCGTGTCCGGGGACGTTCCGGGGCTCATCCTTCGGTTGGCCGACAGCGGCATCGGCATCGAGCCCGAAAAGCTGCCGCACCTCTTCGACCTCTTCTACCAAGGAGAGAGCACGGGCGAGCGTTCACAGGGAGGGCTTGGGATCGGGCTCACCTTGGTGCGCCGATTGATTGAGCTGCATGGAGGCTGGATCGAGGCGCGCAGCGAGGGGCTCGGGCGTGGGGCCGAGTTCATCATCCGACT
>CAZZAH010000241.1:4993-6772 GCA_964652115.1 uncultured bacterium
CAGGAGGAGGATCGGCAGCGCACGTTTGACGCCGGCTTCGATCTGCATCTGGTGAAGCCGGTCGATCCGGCCACGCTGCTCCGCATCTTGACAGGCCCGCGGCCCGCGACTCGTCGGGACGCCGAGGCTAACGCCTAGCTGGCGATCAAACGAACCACGCTGGTACCGTACGCCGCGCTCCGCATTACATCAGTCCGCGATCGTGGAAGGGCCGCAGGTTCTGGATCCAGAAGCGCGCGTCGGCTCGCTCGGTGTGCAGCACTCCCTCGAACAGAAACGGACCCGGCGTGCTCACCCGCGTTCGGAGCGCGGAGTAGGCGCCCGACGGCAGCGCCGACTCGAGGATTCCGGTTTCGTCCTCGAGCGTGAGGAACTCCATCGTCCGGCCGCTGCTCGGCACATGACGCCGTCGCGCCGCGATCAAACCGGCGAATCGATGGAAGAGCCGCCGCCGTGGCGCGCTCGACGCGGCTTGAGCTTGATTGAGGTGGGCGGCGGTGTGGCACCCGAGCGCATCCGCTTCCGCGCGAAGGACCGCCATCGGATGCGCGAAGAGATGCATCCCAAGGTAAGTGAGCTCGCTCCGAATGCGCACCAGCGCGCGATATCGCTCCAGTCGCGGTGACTCCAGGCGCGGCAGATCCGGACGCGTCTTCGCCGCCAGTCGTCCGATCAACCCATCCGCGGTCGAGGCTTGGCGAAGCACCTCCTCGTGAAGGAACGGATACCACTCGATCGAGAGAGGGAAGAGATCGTCGCACGCGCCGGAGAGGAGTAGCGCGGCCAGCTCGTGATAGCGCAGATGCACTCGCGCCAGAAGGTCGTCGAGATCTCGGAAGGGACCGCCACGCTCTCGGGACGAGAGAATCGCCTTCGCCTGCTGCCGCGTCACGTGCTTGATCCCCGAGAGGCCGACGCGAACGCGGTCATCGCCCGCCACCATCGCGCGCAGCTCGGAAGTGTTCACCGAAGGTCCCTCGATCTCGACCCCACCT
This sequence comes from uncultured bacterium, assembly GCA_964652115.1. Classification (GTDB taxonomy): domain Bacteria; phylum Eisenbacteria; class RBG-16-71-46; order CAIMUX01; family CAIMUX01; genus JADJQY01. The sequence continues at coordinate 5,989 of CAZZAH010000241.1, forward strand.
CGAGCGAGGTCGGCCGCGATCGTGCGCATGGTGTAGGCGCCTCCGTAGTCGTTCAGGAGCGAGCAGGCGAACTCGGTCCGGTGATGCGTCTTCAGGTAAGTCGACGCATAGGCCTGCACCGCGTAGCTCCAGGCCTGTGCCTTCGCGACCGAGAGACCCGCATAGCGTCGCGCGAGGGACCAGACCGTCGAGGCCACGTTCTCGTCCGTTCCCGCCTTACCCGCGCGTGTGTGGAACATCCGCTCGAGCTCCGCCAGCACGAGCGGATTTCCCTTCGCGTCGAGGATGCCCGCGCGGAGTGCGTCCGCTTCCTCGAGGCTGACGCCGCCCGCGTCGGAGAGAAGACGGATCAGGTCCTCGTCGTAGAGGAGCAGGCTGCGCGCTTCCTCGAGGCGCTCGACGTTCGGAGGGCGACGCGTCTGCTTCGCCTCCGCCGCGCTCGCCGCGGTGTTCGGGCGGACGAGCGCGAGGGCGGCCACGCAATCTTCGATGCGGCCGATGTCGAGTCGAGCGAGCAGGCTCCGCATGGCTGGCGTCTCGACCTGGAAGCAGCCGATCGTCTCTGCCCGGTTCAAACGCTGCAAGGTCTCGCGATCGTCGAACGGCGGGCGCATCGGATCTGGCGGGATGCTTCCACGAGCCGCGATCAGCCTTCCGGTCTCCGCCATCTGCGTGAGCGCCTTGCTTCCGTGCAGATCGAGCTTGTCCAGCCCGACTTGCTCCGCGCCCGCCATGTCGTACTGCAGGATCGGAAAGCCGCGTGGTCCGCGCTCGACCGGCGAGT
>CAZZAH010000242.1:0-2025 GCA_964652115.1 uncultured bacterium
GGACGATCCGCCACCGCGCGTCCATGCTTGACCCGCGCGTCGGCGAAGATCGCGATCGAAGGCCCGAGCATTGCGCGCAGCCTCACGATCTCGTGCGCCTGTCCCTGGAGAATCCCCTGGTCGGTCGCGGTCGCGCCGATGAGCACGTTGACGCGGACGAAAGCGGCCCCGGTCACCGCGGCGATCGCGATGGCGGAAAGCCCGTCGTTACGAAGCACGTTCACGCCCAACGGCAGTGCGGTCGCCTCCGCCAGCTCGCTCAACGCACGGGTCATCGCGGCGACGGTGATCGCCGGCACTCGATCGGGATAGAAGGGCGCGTCGCCGAAGTTCTCCGCCAGCAGCGCGTCGACGCCTTCTTCCGCCAGAAGCTGGGCCTCCGCGCAGGCGGTGGCGATCACCTGATCGATCGAGCCTAGGAAGGCGGGGCTGCCCGGAAGCGGGCCCAGATGGATCATCCCCACCACGGGGAAACGGCCTCGAATCGGAAAGGGCGCGGCGGCGCCCGTCATTGCGCGGTACCCATCATTGAGCGGCGCCCGTCATTGAGCGATAAAGGTGTACCCGGCCATCACCTTGAGCTCCGGGTAGTCGTCGATGATGCCGAGCTTGAGGTCGACGAAGAAGGGGTTCTCCATCGGGAAGCGATAGCCGACGATGCCGGCGATGCCGAGCTCCGTGTCGTCGTTGTCGCCGCTGACGCCCTTGGTGTCGACATTGACGTAGACCAGGCTGAGCGTGCCGCCGAAGTAGAGGTGCCCGGCGCCGACCACGTTCATGCGGTAGACGATGTCGGGATTGATGGTCAGGACCGTGGCATCGTCACCGAGGCCGAGATCGAAGTTCGGCACGAGGAAGAGGTTCTCCGCCATCTCTCCCATCTCGAGGTGCATGCCGACCACGAACTGATCCGGGTCGGAGGAGATGCCGCCTCGCACGCCCCAACCGTGGTAGTCGAGCACATCGGCCCGCGAGGTTGAGGCCGCGCCGCTCAAGGCGAGAACCAGAGCCCCGGCGGTCAGGAGCGAGAACTTCGCCTTTGCGGCCGCTCCTACCGACGCGGTCACCGCGTCCCTGCCTTCCGAAGGCGTCCCTACCGTGAGCTTCCCTGCCTGCTTCTTCTCGAAGAGAGACATCCGCATTCCGCTTCCTCCTGCCGTATCCGCGCGTGTCTGTTTTGCTGTCCTTGCGGGGCGAAGTGTCGCCGCACCTCCATCCTCTTTCAACGAGGAAAGCGATGCAGGAGGGAGTCGTTCCGGAGGGAAAAAAAGCGGGCCGGAGCTAGATGCCCCGGCCCTCGGCTACAAGTCCCAGGAGACCCAGTCGGAACCGGATCTGACGCGGGCTTTTGACCACGTATCTCGAGGATTGAACCTCGAGGGTTTACCTTGCGCGGACCTCGATCTTCCTCGGCTGGACCTCGGGCACGAACGGCAGGCTCACTTCCAGTACGCCGTTCTCGAAGACCGCCTCGATCTGGTTCGCGTTCACATCCTTCGCGAGCTTGAGGGACCGGCTGAACTTCCCTGACCAACGCTCCTGGTGGATCAGGTTGCCTTCGGTCTCCTTCGTCTCGCCCTTCTTCTCGCCGGAGATAGAGAGGACCTCATCGTGCATGGAAATTTCGATGTCGTCCTTGCTCAGACCCGGCAGGTCGATCCTGACCTGGTAACGATCCTTGTGCTCCACGAGATCCATCGCGGGAGCCGACCGGCGCGCCCCGAAGTCTCCACCAAACGCGCGCTCGAACATTCGATCCACTTCGGCGCTGAAGGTGTCCAACTCACGGGCAGGATGCAGGGTCGCGACCGTCCTCGGCTGGAATCGGATGAGTGACATTTTTGAAAACCCTCCTGGAGGCGTCTCCGCCTCGCTCCGGACTTGTCTGTACTACCGAGCTCGTCGATGGTTCGACGGTGTTCATTGCTGCAGAAGATTATTCACGACGCGTGCCAACCCGGTGATTGCAGTGCGCTGTGCCGGTCGGTTCGGGGGAGAGGGTGATCGCGGGCATCGACTTAGCGG
>CAZZAH010000242.1:2125-6741 GCA_964652115.1 uncultured bacterium
CTCGCAGGCGTCACGGTCCGGAGGAGCTCGAGGTAGCGCTCCAGCCGTTCGGTTCGCACCTCGTCGGTGAGCAGGCGCGCGCCGCCGAGGTCCTCCTCGCTTCGGTGGCGACGTCGCCAGAAGACGGAATCGCCGAACGCCGCGTTTCGGTAGAGGTGGATGGCCGAGCGGCGGTAGTCGGCGAGGGTCCGGGCCTCGCTCTCGCCATAGAACTCGAGCGCCATCGCGCGATCGGCGGGCCGGCGGATCGCGGTATTCGCCGCCGCCGCCGCCAGAATCCCACTGTTCATCGCCTTCAGCACGCCTTGCGAGGTGAGCGGGTCGATGAACGACGCGGCCTCCCCCACCAGCAGGTAACCATCGCCGGCGTAGTGGAGGGACGAGTACCAGGTCGCGTCATAGCCTCGGGCAGGTGCCGTCGGCTCGGCATCTCGAAGGATCGGGCCGAGCAGGCGCGAGGACGCGAGCACCTCGCGGTAGCGCTGGTCGAGCGATCCCGGGCGCGCCGTATCCGCATCGACGCAGCAGGTCACGTTGCGGCGCCCATCCGAAAGCGGGAGTGACCAGATCCATCCCTCGGGCGTCGCCTCGAGCATGGTGTTCGCGGCGGGAAAGGTGGTCGGCTCGGAGGTCTCGCACCAGTAGCCCCAGAGCGCGGTTGTTCGAAGCGGCTCCGGGCGCTTGAGCTCGAGCGCGCGCGCGACGAAGCCGGCCGCGCCACTCGCGTCGATGACGAAGGCGGCGCGGACCTCTTCGGGTGCACGGCCCGACCGACGAACCACGGCGCCGCGAACGCAGGGACCTTCGAGGAGCAGACGGGTGACGCTCGTCTCCTCGGAGATCCAACAGCCCTCGCGCTCCGCGTGATCGAGCACCAGCGGATCGAAGCGATCGCGCTCGACCTGAAAGCCGAAGGCAGCGCCGTCGCGCGTGAACGATTGGATCACGAGCTCCGGCCCAAGCAGGTTGGTGTTGCCGTCCATCCGCAGAAAGCCGGCCGCCTCGATCGCGGGCAGCACGCCGAGGAAGGAGAGAATCGGCAGGATCTTCGGAGGCAGGGTCTCGCCCAACCGATGCCGCGGGAAGCGCGCCTGCTCGACGATGAGGACCCGAAGGCCGAGCCGAGCCGCCGCGAGTCCGACACTGCTTCCCCCCGGCCCGCCGCCGATGACGAGGAGATCGGCCTCCTCGGGCAACGATTGATGCGGCTCGACTCGCATGGCGAGAGGGTAGTCTTCCGGACGCGCCGGCTCATCCTCCACGAAAACTTTCTCGATCCTGTCGAATGGAGGGGGCACCGGTCGTCTTTGATGAGGCAACGCCGTGGGGTTTGAGGAAGGGAGCAATTCGATGGCTGAGTTTCTGGTGATGATGCACGAGAACGACCACGCCTGGTCGCGTCTGCCGAAGGAGGAGCAGCAGGCGCTTCTCGCGCGCTACGTCGCGTGGGCGCGGGATCTCCGCGCGCAAGGCCGCATGAAGGGAGGCAACGCGCTCGCGGACGAAGGGCGCACGCTCAGGATGGAGCACGGCGAGCTGATCGAAGCCCCCTTCACCGAGACGAAGCAGGTGCTCACCGGCTACTTCCACATCGAGGCGACGGATCTGGCGGAGGCGACGCGAATCGCGCGCGACTGCCCCGCTCTCGGTCACGGCGAGACGGTGATCGTTCGCCCGACCACCGATCACAGTTAGACCTGCGAGCTCGCGCCTAGCGGACTGTCCTAACGCTCGAGCTCCGCGATGTGCAGCGCGAGCGCGTCGCGCATGGCGATGAGCTCGCTCGACGAGTGCTTCTCCGCGCGGCGGTCGATCGCCTCGAGCCCGCGGCGGCACTGCGCGAGGCTTCCCCTCGCGAGGAGCGCTTCGACGTAGTACCCGAAGGCGAGGCCCGGTTCGAGCTGCGCCGCCTCGTGCAGATGGTCGAAGGCCGCGTCGAACGCTGACCTCCGCCCCATCAGATCGGCAAGCGAAAGATGGGCGCGCGCCAGCTTCGGGTTGATCTCGAGCGCGCGGGTCAGGTTGCGCTCGGCCTCGGTGTCGAGTCCCAGCGAGGCCTGCGCCGAACCGAGGCCTAAGCGCCAGCCGGCCACGTCGAAAAGGCCGCGATCGACGCAGAACTGGAAGTCGACCATCGCGGCGCGCGCCGCCGTCTGCATCGCGGCGGTATCCCCCGCGCTCGAGGCCTGCGCGATGTGAAAGCTCGCCTCTCGCGCTCGGTACTGGATCCACGACGAGTGCGCGGCGAAGGCGATCAAGGCGGTGACCGCGATCTGCAAGACGACGCCGACTCGGGTGAATCGCCCGCCGCGCCTCAGGGTCAGGCTCTGAACATCGTTGAAGGGCCGGTACCAGTTCCGGAGCCAAAGCAGCACGAGGTAGGTCGTGCAGGTCGCGATCCCGAGCGAGAGCAGGAAGGGGACGGCGTCGTAGAGCCCGCGGAACGCGAAGAGCGAACCGAGGAAGACAAACGCGAGCAGGATCTCCTCGGGCCAGGAGAGATCGTAGCGACGCGGTGCGCGGGTCTTCTTTCGTCCAATCTCCGGCCGCGTGAAGGTGTAGTGAAGCGCGTTCATCGGGCAGACGCTGACGCAGTCGAGGCACTTCATGCAGCCGGTCTCGGTCACGCGGCGGTGAAGCTTCACCTCCTCGTGCACGCGGATGTTGGAGGTGCAGGCGACGGTGCAGTGTCCGCAGCCGTTGCAGGCGTCGGTCACCGTGATCTTGCCCGGAGCGAAGCGATCCGCCTGGCTGAAGAAGGCGCCGTAGGGGCAGGCGTAGGTGCAGAAGCCCTTGTTCCCGAGGAAGAGCACGATCAGACCGCCGCACACGATCACGCTCAGGATCGAGATCCAGAGCCCCGGAAACGTCGCCCAGAAGTTCTCGGTCGTGAGGTAGAAGGCCCAGTGAGGCGGCGACTCGCCCGCGATCGCGCGAGAGACCGACGGCCAGATGAACATGTAGAAGGCCGCGCCGATCGGAATCCACACCAGCAGCCGACTCCTGAAGGGACGCGGTCGAAGGCCGATCTTCTCGAGCAGCATCGACGCGCCGTCCTGATAGGCGATCAGGTGGCAGCCCCATCCGCAGAAGAAGCGCCCGAAGATCGCGGTGGCGAGGATCGCGGCGGCGAAGATGATGAACCCGGCGTTGATCATGCCGCGCTCGAGCGTCTGCATCGCCTCCGAAGGCTCGAGCGGCGTGAGGGTCGTGCCGCCCCGAAGCCACTGCACGGCGTGAACGATGATGAAGAGGTGGACGAGCGACCAAGTGAGGATGCGCCACTTCGTGCGTGACGATTTTCGAACGGGGCCGCAACCGGCCTTCCCCGCAACGTTCCCGGGGGACTTCCCGCCGCCGCTTCCGCCCGCCGCAAGGTTCGTCGCCGCGGGGCCGGTCGCGCGTTCGGGTCGGTTCATCTCTCCCTCAGATCTCTTCTTTGCGGATGCAGGCGACGCGATGGTCCGGGGGGCCGCCGCTCATCGGTTCGAGCGGCGGGACCGCCTCCCTGCACTTCGCGATGGCGAAGGGACAACGTGGATGAAACGCACAGCCGGGAGGAGGATCGAGCGGGCTCGGAGCTTCGCCTTGAAGCGGAGCGCGTTCCCGCCTTCGCTTAGGATCGGCGATCGGCATCGCGTCCATCAAGGCTCGCGTGTAGGGATGCGCCGGTTTGCCGTAGAGGGTGTGGCGATCGCCTTCCTCCACGATGCGACCGAGATACATGATGGCGATGCGATCGCTCAGGTACTCGACCACGCCGAGATCGTGCGAGATGAAGAGGTAAGTAAGGCCGAGCTTCTTCTGGAGCTCGACCAGGAGATTCAGCACCTGCGCCTGCACCGACACGTCGAGCGCGGAGACCGGCTCGTCGGCGACGATCAGGCTGGGCTTGAGCGCCAGGGCGCGCGCGATCCCGACTCGCTGACGCTGGCCGCCGGAGAACTCGTGCGGATAGCGATGCACGGCGTCGGCCTTGAGTCCGACCGCCTCGAACAGCTCCCGCACTCGCGCCTCGCGCTCCTCCTTCGTGCCGATGCCGTGGACGTCGAGCGGCTCGCGCACCATCGAACCGACGGTCATGCGCGGATTGAGCGAAGAGTAGGGATCCTGAAAGATCATCTGGATCTGCCGCCGGAGCGCGAAGAGCTCACGCTTGTTCGCGGTCAGAAGGTTCTGGCCCTGGAAGGAAACGCGCCCGGAGTTGGGCTCCTCCAGGCGCATGAGCGTGCGTCCGAGGGTCGACTTGCCGCATCCGCTCTCGCCGACCAGGCCGAGCGTCTCGCCGCGGCGAAGCGTCAACGACACCCCGTGCACCGCCTTCACCTCGCCCTGCTTCGAGGAGAAGACCCCTCCCCTCACCGGATACGACTTGAAGAGGTCGTGAACCTCGAGCAAAGGAGCGCTCACGGCGCGACCTCCAGGGGGAAGTGACAGGCGACCTCATGGCCGGGGGTGATGATCGCGAGGCGCGGATCCTCGATCCGACAACGCTCCTGGGCTTGAAAGCAGCGATCGGCGAAGCGGCAGGCCTTGGGCGGATCGAAGAGCGAAGGCACGACTCCCTCGATGGTCGAGAGCGGATGGTCCTTGCTCGAGCCGGGCAGCGGAATCGA
>CAZZAH010000243.1:0-5149 GCA_964652115.1 uncultured bacterium
ATCGATTCGGTGCGGCAGGTGAGGAAGCTCGTCGGCGCGGCGCCCAAGGGGGGCGATTGACCCCCAGACGCGGTTGATCGCGAGGCGCGGTTGATCGCGTGGCGCGATCGAGCCCCTGCGCTCGTCGCCTTCGCCTCCGCGCTCTGCTTCCGGCTTCCGATCGTGGCCCTGCCTGGACTTGGGCGCGACGAAGCGGCGTATGTCTATTGGGCTCGCCATCCCGAGCCGTTCTACGCGCCGCTGCTCCAGCTCCTCGTTCGCGCGATCGACGCGGTGGAGTCGAGCGCGCCCTGGGGGCATCGATTGCCCTCGTTGATGCTCGGGCTGATCGTGCTCCTTCTCTTCGATCGACGCTTGGTTCGCGCGAACGTGCGCGGCGCCGCGCGGTGGATCGCACTGCTCGCGCTGGCGTGGGCGCCATGGCAGACCCTGGTCGGGAGCGTGCTGCATCCCGATCTCGCGCTGCTCGCGGCGACGCTGTTCCTCGCGCTAGCAGCGGAGAGAGGGCAGGCCTTCGGCGTGGCGGCAGCAACGGCGCTTGCGGTCTGGTCGAAGCCGACCGGTCTCCTGCTCTTGCCCTTCGCCTTCCTCTGGCTCTGCTTCGCTCACGGTGGAACGCCGCGACGGCGTGGCCTGGCCGCGGTCGCGATGGTGATCGCGGTGGCCCCAGTGCTCCTCGCCCTGCGGACCGCGATGCTGGATGAGCTCTTCGCCTTCGGTCGCGTGCGCGAGGAGGCGCTTTCGTGGAAGGGGCCCTTCATCTGGCTCTCGTCGGTGCTGGTGCAGGCGGGTCCGCTGCTCGCGCTCGCGCCGATCGTCGGGGTGCGTGAGCGATGGAGAGAGCTTCGAGCGCCGCGAGCCGCGCGCGTGGGGACCTCGCCGGTGGAGCGGTGGCTGACCTGCGAGGCGGGAATCTCGCTCGCCCTCGCCCTCTCGTTCGTGCTTGTCTTCGGGTCGGCCGCGATCGTGAACCATCAATGGAAGGAGAACTGGATGCTCCCGGCCTTCGTCCTCCTCTGGCCGCGGCGGCTGGTGCCGACCGGCCTCGCGATTTCGCTCTTGGCCCTGACCGCGCTCACCAGCGGCGCGGTCAGCGCGGGACTCACGCATCCTGAGTGGGTGGCGCGGGTCGAGGCGGCATGGCCGAGCGAGGCCTACGTTGCCAAGGCGGGCGAGCGTGAAGCCCGCGTCTCCGCCGTCACGCGATGGTCGGAGCGCCTGGCCGAGTACCAATCGATCGAACCCTTCGCGCGCGAGGTGCGGGATCGCTATGTCGCCGCGGCGGGCGAGGCACCACGCAGGATCGCCTCCGACGACTACGGCCTCGCGTGTCAGCTCGCGGTCGAGTGGGAAGACGCGCGCGTCGCCCTGCCGAAGGACGGCGTCTTCTGGCGCGAGACGCCGGCGCGGCCGGAGGGCGACTGGCTCGTGCTCGCGGTCAACGAACCGGCGAGCGCGGTGTGGGCCGAGCTCGCCTCGGTCGAGCCGATCGCGAGCATCGCTCATCCCTACGCCGCCTCGCAGGTCTCGCTCGCACTCGCGCGCGCGACGCTGACGGTCGTCGCCGATCCGCATGCGCCCTGGAGCTCGCTGCTCGCGCGCTACGTGGTGGACGGCCGCGTGCGCTACGACGCGTGGCACGCGAGCCCGGACGACGTGCATGCGCTCTCCGCCTACGTCGACGCGCTCGAGGGAGAGAAGCCCTCGGCCCTCGAGAGCAAGGCCGGCCTGGCCTACTGGATCAATCTCTACAACGCCGCCACGCTCGAGCTGGTCCTCACGCATTATCCGGTCGAGAGCATCAAGGACATCGGCGGCACGCTCAAGTCGCCCTGGAAGCAGAAGGTGGTGAAGGTGGAAGGGAAGGAGCTCTCGCTCGACGAGATCGAGAACTCGATCATCCGCCCGACCTGGAAGGACGCGCGCGTTCACTTCGCGCTCAACTGCGCGTCGATCGGTTGCCCGCCGCTCGCGAGCAGCGCCTACGTGGCCGATTCACTCGACGCGCAGCTCGATCAGGCCTGCCGCACCGCGCTCAGTCAGCTTCGTTGGTTCGCGCCCGAGACCGACCGCATGTCGTTGACCAAGCTCTTCGATTGGTACGGCGATGACTTCGCGAAGTGGGCCGGCGGCGTGCGCGCCTTCGTCGCGAAGTACGGGCCGCCCGAGGCCGCACCGCGGATCCTCGACCCCAAGATCAAGCTCGAGTACATGGACTACGACTGGAAGCTCAATCGAGCGGTCGAGTAAACACGAACGCCGCGCCCCTAGTGGAGCGCGGCGTTCCTTACCTCGGCGGGCCCGGCGTCGAGTTCGCAGTCGGTGGAGCCAACCGCGGCGGCCGCGCCGGAACCCGCCGTGAGAAAGCACGGGCTCCCCGCGCACGCCGATTCGAGTCCCCCAGACCGGCGCGGCAAGTCGCCCGTGCGAGCTTCACGGACCGGCGCGCGTTGGCGCGTCGGAAGCCTCCATCATCTCACCACCACGAAACGTGAGTAGCCCACGCCCTCGCTGGTGAGCACGCGAGCGAAGTAAGTGCCGGCCGGCAATCGCCTGGAGGTTTGGTCCCCTTCCCCCAAGACGATGCTCTGAGCGCCGGCCGGCACATCCTCCATCACGCGTCGTTCGACACTGCGCCCGCGGGCGTCGAACAGATCGACCACTGCGGATCCCGGTGAACCCAATCGAAACAGGAGCGCGCCGATGCCCTGGTTCGGGTTGGGATTCACCGACACCCGCAGTGTCCTCTCCGTGCGCATCCCCGGGATGGGGCTGCTCACGTCGGAAGCGTCATAGACCACGATCTCCGCGTTGGAGAAGCTCACCTGCCGCGGCCGCGTCGCGTGCAACGGCCAGATGTAGAGCCCCGCGTCGAAGAAGGTGCGATCCGGATCGGAGATGATCTCGATCTGAGTCACGCCGACCTCATCGCAGCTGAAGGTGTAGCGCGAGAGCTCCCCCGGACCGTCGAGGCTCACGCCGTTACAGAGCACGACGTGCGCGAAGGTCACGGACGAGTCGGTCGTGGTCGCGAACTGGAAGCGATTCGGACACGAGGAGGTCATGAGCGCGCCCTCGGCCAGACCCTGGTAGGTCAGGATCGAGGGGTCGTGCTTGATCGTCACCTCGTAGCCGTTGAACTGATGCGCGGTCGAGTCGACCGCGAAGGCCAGAGTGATGGTCGACCCGAGCGGCACACAGAGGAAGCTCGGGTCGATCAGCGCATGGAAGTCCTCGACCGCGGCTGCCGGGCGGACCATTCCGAACCCGATCAGCATCGCGAGGAGTGCCCGTCCGGCGGCGCGTGCGAAGCTCTTCATGCTTGGTCTCCTTGTGCTCTGGTCTAGCGGTAGCGGTACAGCTTGTGCGATTCGACCTGGCCGCCCGCGGTCAAGCGGACGAGGTACACCGCCGCGCCGGTCGCGCGGCCCTGGTCGTCGCGTCCATCCCAGGTGAGCGTGTGATCGCCCGCGTCCATCGGACCCGAGCTCAGGCTTCGCACCCGCCGGCCGGCGAGATCAAAGATGGTCACGTCGACCTCGGCCTCAGCGCCGAGAGCGAAGTGGAGCTCGGTTGAACGCGGGAAGGGGTTCGGCCGGGCGCCGAGCCACCGAACCGACTCGAGGCCCGAAACGGAGGGCGTCGAGCGGTCGAGTAGGTTCGGCCTCTCCGCAGCGCGGCTCGTCGCACCGGCCGTAGAAGTGAGCGATCGGTTGTCCCGGTCGCGAAGATCGAAGCCGGCCAGCTCAGGCCGAACTCGCGGCGAGCTCGAGGTCCAGCTCACGCGCGCGATCTCGCCCGAGCCGTGCATCGTGCGATCGGTGCCGAGCACCACCGCGTCGATCCAGAGGAGCTTGGGCTCGCTCGGCGTGCGGAAGAAGACCTCGCTCGACTGTGCTTCGAGGAGCGAGCCCGCGACCACCTCGAGCCCGGTAACGGCGAGCGGGTCGAAGCGCAGCCCCGCGTGCACTCCCTTGACCCGCGCGTCGTTCCCGTCGAGGAAGAGCCGGCCGCTCTGGCGTCCTGCGACCTGCACCGGATCGAGCACGAAGCGAAGCTGCGGCGCCGTCGCGCTCGCGCTCTCCACCGTGTGCTCGTTGGTGAAGGAGACCGCGCCGTAGTTGATCGCGAAGAGGATCAGGTCCTCGAAGCCGATCAGATTGTCGGTCGTCGGCCGTCCGTTGACCGAGAAGTCGGTCGTCGGCCCGACGTCCAGGCACTCGAAGCCGGGCGGCGTCGGGATCCCGTAGTGCGCGCCGAGCAGCGAGATGTCCGCGGTCCCGACGAGGTTGTCGCCGAGGCAGGGCGTGCCTCCGTTCGACACGTCGCCGAGGTGATAGTTGAGCGTCCCGTTGGTGCGGTTCGACACCGAGGAGACGTTGCCGCACGCGTCCTTGGTGAACACGACGTAGTACCAGAAGTCGCGCGTGCTCGGATGATCGTACTGGCCGCTCGTGGTCACGGCGGTCAGCGTCCAAGGCGACCCGGGGGGATAGGACGGCGCGCTCGGCACGGAGCCGGGCGTGGGGGGATCGTCGTACTCGGGGTAGTTGCCGAAGGGCGCGCGATAGACCTCGACCACGCTCGCGTCGCCCGGGGCGGAGAAGTTCACCTGGATGTCGGTGGTCGAACCGGCGGCGTTGCCGGTCTTCCGCTGCGGCGCCGCCAGGTTCGCGATCGAAGAGGGCCCGGCGGCATCAAGCGTCAACGAGGCCGCGGCGCCCGGGCTTCCGGGCAGCGGAGCGTTGAGGCAATCGCGAACCACGACGTTCGTGATCGTGATCGTGCCGGTGCCGTCGGGGAAGCCGGTCGTCTTCTTCACGTCGACGGTGAAGAGCGTACCGCTGTTGGTCGGTCCGCAGGGGAGCCCAAGTACCGCGACATCGACGGTGTAGGTGCCGGGTCCGTCGGCGTAGGCGTTGAAGTTTCCGTTGAAGCCCGCGCCGAGCCATGCGCCGCCCGAGCCGTTGACGTTGTGAATGCTCGAGCCGAGCGAGCCGCAGAGCTCGAGGTTCGAGCTGAGCTGGAAGGTGGTGCTGACGAGACGCGCCGGCGTCGTGTCCCCGCGGATGAAGTCGAAGGCGACGTTCACGCACGGATCGACGCTCGACACGCAGTCGTTGTCGGCATCCATCTGCACCTGATCTGG
>CAZZAH010000243.1:5249-6732 GCA_964652115.1 uncultured bacterium
CCGATCGGCACGGTGAACTGACGCGCGGTCAGGTCGTAGTTCGTGGGCGAGTTGTAGTAGGTGCTGCTCCAGGGGAAGCACGGCGCGGTGCAGGCGCCCGACGCGTCGTTCGGGTCGGTGCGCGGCGTTCCGGTGTCGAAGAGATACGAAGGGCCGGTCAAGAGCGGCTCGATCGGCGAAGCGATCTCGAGCGTGGACGACGGTCGGTATTCAGTATCGGTCAGGGTCGCCGCTCTCGCGAAACCCGCGAGCGCGGCGGTCGCGAAGAGCATCACGGTCAGCTGTGCACGGTTCATTGTTTCCTCTTGGTCCAATTCGAGCTCGCGAAGCGCGAGCGGCCCTCGAAACGGATCCGGGCGAGCGCCTGGCCCACCCGGATCCCGATCTGCGCCTAGTTCAGGAGAAGGAGCTTGCGCGACGCTTCGCCCTGCGCGCTGCGAAGCGAGTAGAAGTACACGCCCGGACCGAGGCGGAGACCCGCGTCGTTCCTGCCATCCCAGCTGATCTGGTGTTCGCCCGCGCCGAGCGCTCCGTCGACGAGGCTGCGGACCAAGCGACCCGCGGCGTCGTAGATGCGAAGCTCCACCGAACCGGCTTCCGGAAGACGGAAGATGAGCTCGGTGCGGCCGCTCGTCGGGTTGGGACGTGCGTCGAGAAGCTCGAAGCCCATCGGCAACGCAAGCGTCGGCGCGTCGCTCTGCGAAGCCTGGAGACCCGCCTTCGCTCCCTCGGGGCGGCCTGCGAGAAAGCGGTTGTCGCGATCACGCAGGTCCTGCGATTCGAGCGAAGGCCGCGCACCGAGCTGCTTCACGCGAAACGTCAAGACGCCGACATCGCCCGAGCCGTGGAAGGTCGTACCGGCGCCGAGCATTGCGGCGTCGATCACAAGCCCCTTCGAATCGTCGAGCGACTTCCAGAAGGCGCCCTGCTGCGTGATCCAACCGGCGCGCTCCGAGGAGACGAGCTCGAGCTTCGTCGCGTCGAAAGCGACGAGCGCGTGCAGACCCTTCGTGGCCGCGACGTTGTCGACCAGCTTGAGCCGTGCGGTCAACGTCCCGCCGGCCAAGCCTCCGGCGTTAGACGGATCGAACGCGAGGACGAGCTTGGGCTGCTCGTTCCGGGCGCTTTCCCCGCCGCTCGAGAGGTCGCCTTGCGGATCGCTTCCGTTGAAGCTGACCGTGCCGTAGTTGATCGCGAACATGATCAGGTCTTCGAAGTTGACCTTGTTGTCGGTGGTGGGCCGGGCATTGACCGAGAAGTTGGTCGTGGGCCCGACATCGAGGTAGTTGTAGGGGTCCCCGCACGGCGTCAGGTTGATGCCGTAGTTGCTGCCGAGGAGGCTGATGTCCGCGGTGTTGACGACGTTGTTGCCGGTGCCCGGAGTGATGCCGTTGGAGACATCGCCAAGGTGATAGTTGAGCGTGCCGGTGGTCATGTTCGACACGGAGGAGACATTGCCGCACGCGTCCTTCGTGAAGACGAC
>CAZZAH010000244.1:0-6727 GCA_964652115.1 uncultured bacterium
TCATCGAAGTGCCTTCGCGCGACGAGGCGCTCGTGTGGGCGGCCCGATTCGCCGAGGCGTGCCGGTGTGCGCAGGAAGTCCGAGAGATCATGTTCGATCCGGAGTCGTGAACGGGACGGCTTTCAGAGGCATTTGCTCTCGCATAGCAGCTGGCCGTCGATGACCCGAAACGCCCGCAGGTGGATGTGGTGCGCTTCCGTGGGCCCTCGTTCGTTCGAGTACTCCCACTTCTCGATGATGATCCAGACGGGCGATGCGGCGGACTCGGCAAGATAGGCCGCGACCGGCAGCCGTGCACCCCCGCGGCCGCGGATGTTCGCCAGACAGCGGGAGAGATACTCGGCCGGCAACCCCTTCGCCGTGGCGCTGTCGACCAATGCCTCGGCCAAGCTCCGCCAGTACTTGTCCTGGTTCCTCCGAGTGAGTTGTACCGGGTTGAACGACATCGCGTGGCCGGATTTCGCGAAAGTATCCCAGAGTACCCGCGAGCAAGCTCGGGCTGTGTCGGGAGGAAGCGTGAGATCGAGGCGTCGAACGTCCACATGGCCGGCGAGCTGTGCGGGAGACATGTCGCGGGCCCCAGTGAATGGCACAAAGACGAGCGGCGCTACGTCGCCTGCCACCGCTGCCCCCAGATCGGCAGTGAACATCAGGAGAAGCGCGAGACAGATCACGGTCATTGCCACCCCGGCACCACTTCGTGCGCTCAAGTGACAGGCCCGGACGTTGGGCCCGTTCGGCGCAACCAATTGTCACTTACCCGGCGAGTCACGTCACAGGTTTCCACGTCAAGGACATCCGCTTCTTCGTCGCCGCGCACTCCCGCAGATATAGGTTGATGAGCGTCTGGTAAGGCACTCCCGTTTCTTCCTCGAGCCCTTTGAAGAAGTTGATGGTTACGTCGTCGAGCCGGATCGTGACCCGTCGCCCGAGCCGCGCCGCATAGGGGTTTGGCTGGCCTTGGGAGAAGTCGTAGTGCTTTCTCATCGCATCCACCTCTGCCTTACTCGGAGTCCCCGGAGTCACTGATCGGGTTGGGCTAGACGCCAGGTGCGCTTCCGCCGAGCTGCTCGGCGAGCGCGACGATGATGCCCTCGGGCCCGCGGATATAGGCGAGGCGGTAGGAGCCTTCGTAGTTCATTTCGCCGATGAGCTCGGCCCCGTGGGCGCGCATGCGTGCGACGACGGCGTCGATGTCCTCGACGGCGAACATCACTCGACGGATGCCCAGCGTGTTCACCGGTGCGTCGACAGGACCAAACCGGATCGCCTCGGGCGTGTGAAACTTGTCCAGCTCGATGCCCTGCCCATCGGGAGTTCGCAGCATCGCGAGCGTGGCGCGGACGTCGCCGAGCCCGATCAGTTTCCCGATCTCGGGTCCTTGGATTGTCGACTCGCCCTCGAACTTCAGGCCCAGCTCGATGAAGAAGGCCTTAACGGCTTCGAGGTCGTCGACGACTATGAGGATGTTGTCCATTCGCTTGAGGGTCATGTTCTCGCGTTCCTCACTGCACGGCTGAAGTCCATCGCAGGACGCGCCTGCGGACGCGCGGAATCGTGGCGGCTATGGCATGGAGCACCGCCTTGACCGCCTCTGGAGTCTTGAAGACCCGCGCGATTTCATCGTCGAGGACAACGACCAGCGGACCCTTCCCGGCCCTCGCGGCGAATCGGTTCGGTTTCGCCTTGGCGTAGTCGAACTTCAAGTGCGAAGGATCCGACGTTCAGCGGCGGCGGGTATCGACGTAACGTCTGGCTGGGCGGCGCCGTCGGCGTCACCGCGACGCTGTCCGCTAGACGGATAGCGGAAGCGCCCAGTCCTCAGGTGCAGAGGACCATGGAGCGCATCCCAGTTCGCACGCCGAGCCGCCTCGATCATGATCTCGAGCTTCCGCGTTACGGGCTCATCTGTCTTCGTGCTGGCCAAGGCGAAGACCTCCTTCGTCGCTGAACCAATGCGTCTGCTATGCCGCACCGCACTCAGTCCGCCGTGTCGTGCCCCAGAGACGAGGACAATGCGCGGTGGGCCGCGGCTTGGGCAAGCAGCTCCTGGGCCTTCTGTTCGAAGGTCGCGACGGCGTCGGCGCCCGCGGGCCACCGGAGCGGGGGCTCAGGTTCGTTCGCGAGCTGCACGAGCGCTTTGGCAAGCTTCGAAGGGTCGCCACCTTGAAGGCCGCTCATCGCCTTCCATGCCGTGACGGTCTGCCTCGTCTTCTCTGCATAGTCATCGATGGAAGGCTCCGGATACTTCGTGGACTCCTCGGTGAGCAACTCGGTGCGGAAGAAGCCGGGCTCGACGAGCATCGTACGGATGCCGAACGGCGCGATCTCGGGGGTGAGCGATTCCATCCAGCCCTCGACACCGAATTTCGCCGCGGAGTAGGCCGAAACGAACGCCTGTCCGGCGATTCCCCCCGTCGAGGATATTGTTACAACGAGCCCGCGGCGCTGGGCGCGCATGATTTGGAGCACGGCTCGGGTGACGTTTACCGGACCGAACAAGTTGGTTTCGATCTGGGCGCGGAAATCCTCCGGGGGCAGTTCCTCAAAGAACCCAGCGTAGAAGTTACCGGCGTTGTTGACGAGCACATCGATACCGCCGAAGTGCTCGACGGCGGCGGCCACTGCCGCCTCAGCGTCCGCACTGCGTGTGACGTCGAGCGTGACAACGATCAGGTCCTCGGCACGTCCGACAGACCGAGAGACCGCCTCGGGATCGCGTCCGGTCGCGACGACGGCGTGGCCCGCGGCGAGAGCCGTCTTCACTATGTCGACGCCCAAGCCGCGAGCGGCGCCTGTGACGAGCCAGACTTTCTTGTTGGTCATGGTGCTCCGATCAGGGTGCTACAGGGCCGCAGCATAACGCTCCGAATGAGCGGCGGCGAGCGAGCGTAGCGAGTAGGCGGTCCGCTTCATTCGGTTGTTAGACGGGTGCGAGAACGTCATCCATCGCGGCGCACGGCATGGCGGATGGCCGCAAGAGAACTCAGCGCACGTCATCCGGGCCCAGGCCAGCAAGGTACGGAAGGACCTCCTCGGAGTAGTACGGCTCCTGCGTCCCCCAGAAGATGTAGTCCAGCCGCAGCCGGTCCGTCGCGAAGCGGTAAAGCTCCGCCACTGTCACGCGCTTCCCCGTGGTGGGGTTGATCTCCTCGAGGTTGCCGTCCTGCACAGCGACGCCGGCAGGAGTGTTGCGCGCCCGTGCCGCGATCAGCGGGTAGCTATGATTCTGCTGCCCCTTGCGGTGAGGAAGCAGATCGGGACCGCCCACGCCCACCGCGATGCTGTCGGCCCAGGTGTAGACCGCTCGGAGGTAACCGTGGTCGGTCCAGGGGAGCCACTCTCCCGGCATGAAGTTGGCGTACTGGATTACACAGGAGTGCGGGAAGGCATTGCGGGCCCCGGCCATGATGGCCTTGATGCCATCGACATAGCTCCCGTAGGTAAACCCCGCGGGATGGAGTTTGCCGCTCTCGCCGAAGCCAACCGAAGTCTCGGGGAGGTTCAGCCCTTCGATCCGTCCATCGACTTCTTTGCCGAGCACCTCGAGCAGCCGGATGAAACGAGCGCGCACCGCCGGATCCCATCGTCGCGCCACCCAGCCGTCGAAATGCGCCTTCGACTCGTCGTCCCCTTCGTACTCGTACTTGCGCGCGACACCGCCTCCGAAGGCCGTGTCCGTGCGGAGGTAGTCGGGAACCAGGACCTCCTCGGAAAACGATACGTCCTGCAGCTGCACGAAGAGCCGCTTGCCGTGCCTCTCGAGGAACGCAAGGTCGTCGAGCAACGGTTGGAGCTCGTATCGATCGCGCTCGGGCTCGAGCTCCCGCCAGGTGTACTTGAGCTGAGCCCCCGCGATGTGCGTGTTTTCGAGGAAGGCAGGTTCCGGGATCCGTTGGCGGTCGCGTCCGAAGAAGATGAAGCTCTCAGGCCCCGTGATGTCGTTGACTTCCTCGGCCTGGATCACGGGGGCAAGGAACACCAGGAGGACTGCGACTGTCGCCACCAAGGCTATTCTCGAGCCGTTCAT
This sequence comes from uncultured bacterium, assembly GCA_964652115.1. Classification (GTDB taxonomy): domain Bacteria; phylum Eisenbacteria; class RBG-16-71-46; order CAIMUX01; family CAIMUX01; genus JADJQY01. Next base: position 4,031 of record CAZZAH010000244.1, read on the forward strand.
GTCGTGCTCGGCTCCATCCGGCTAACACGGGGCGTGAGCTGCGCGGCGACCTTTGTTGGCGCCACGCCTCGCCCGCTGCGTCTCGCTCCAGCACCATTCCGCGTCAGCTTCATTCCTTCGTTCACGCGTCCGTTCGTTGTTCTACCTCCGGCCCGCCTTCTGCGCGCTCAGCGTCGTCGAACACAGTGCCATGGCATGCCTCGCACCGTCCGGTCAGGGCCGTCACGCGCTCCGCGACACCTTTCAGGATGACTCCGCACTGCGGGCATCGTGGTTGCGCGGCCCGGAGTCGGCGGTCCATGCGGTACGAAAGGATTGTCACCAGCGCAAGGTAGGCAGTGAACGCCGATACCGCGATGATCAACTGCGGCCCGCGAGCGACCTGCCCCTCCGACCAACGGAGAAACGCTAGCTGTGCCACGCCGAGCGGCACGGCTACGGCCGCCAAGACTCGTCCCTCGTGCTTCGCGACGCTGCGCGCGTCTTCGCGGCGTTGCTCGAATTCCGCTCGGGTTATCATGGAACGCGCCGGATGAGCCGCTTGCCTCGAAGGTGCCGCCGCATATCGTTCCTGGTGGCCAGGACCTACTTGGTGCCGATCACCATCGAGTCCGGCCCCACGAGAGGTTCAATACGAGTCGCGGAGAAACCTGCCTCCTTCATCCAACCGGCGCAATCTGCTCCGGTATAGTCGAAACCAGCCGGCGTCTCGATGAGCATGTTCAGGCTCATCATCAGACCGAAGGCGTTCTTCGATCGATCGTCGTCGATGATCGCCTCGTAGACGATCAGCGCGCCGCCGGCAGGGATGGCGTCGAAGGCCTTCTTGATCAGCATCTTCTTCGTGGGGAGATCCCAGTCGTGCAGGATGTGCCCCATCAGCACGACGTCGGCCTTCGGAAGGTCCTGCTTGAAGAAGTCGCCCGCCTGGAACGAAAGTCGGTCCGCGGCGCCGACCGACGCGACGTACTCTTCGAACACCGGCGCTACTTCCGGCAAGTCGAACCCGACGCCCCGCAGGTGCGGGTTGGCCATTGCGATCTGCGCTGCAAGATCGCCCTGCGCAGTGCCCACGTCGACGAACGAATGGAAGTTCGTCCAGGGGTACGCCCGCGCGATCGTCATGTTGGCGCCGTGGCTGATGCCGGTCATCGCGGCGAGGAAATCCTTAAGGCGGGCGGGATCGGCGTAGAGCGTCTCGAACAGACCAGGCCCTCCTGAACGCAGCTCGTTCTGCGGAGCGCCGGTGCGAAGCGCCTCCGTGAGGTGGCCCCAGAATGGATAGAGGCGATGATTCGCCATCTCGAGGATGCCGCCCACGTAGGAGGGTTTTTTGCGATCGAGGAAGAGGTCGGTCTCGGGCGTGTTGGCGTAGCGATCGCTGTCTCGCGTCAAAAACCCGAGGGCCACCAGCGCGTCGAGGAAATCCCGCGCCGATCGAGGGTGCAAGCCGAGACGTCCGCTGAGCGAATCGAAGTGCTCGGGACCACGCGACAGCTCGCTAAACACGCCTATTTCGATGGCGCTCAAGAGTGTCTTCGAGGCCCAGAAGGCCAGGCCCGTCTGCAGGATCTTCTCCGGAGTTGGTTGCTCGTGCACGGGTGCCTCCACGGTTTGAACGATGATCAGTCCGAGATTTGGGAGAGGGGCCCAGCGGGCCAGAGTATGCCCGATATCAGCGCTAACCAGTGGGCGCGAAGCGAACGTCTGGTTCAGCGCCTTGTTGTCCCATCGCCGACGCCCCGTCAGCTCTCCGGCGCCAGGAAGTGTATGGGCCTGAGGGGGAATCGTTTGCGCGACTCTTCATCTAGGCGAGGATAGTGTTCCACCCACAGATCGAATAGCCGCTCCAGGTCCACCAATGTCACTTTTCGTTTTTCCTGTGTTCGCGCTTCCTCGTCGGCGTCCCTTGTGAATCCGCCGGTGGATACGAACAGCCCAACGTCATCATCCCCGAGGACGGCCATGAACGACCGAAGGCCGTCGACGGAAACGCTCTGCTGCTGCCTTTTGACTTGCACTTTGATTCGAGGCGGCCGAGTCCCGAGAGGATCCATCAACGCGAGGACGTCGATACCGCCATCTCGTCCTGGCGGCGCAACCCAGGCGATGTGATAGCCCATCGACCGCAGAAGCGCGGCGACGAGATCTTGAAAATCGTAGGGCTTCATTGCCCTCAAGTACTGCTGGATTTCGTTCCAGGCCTGCTCCTCGGCTTGTTCAAACGTAATGCTCGCGGCCTTGCCGCTTGTGGCGTCCTCGGCCTCATCCGTGGAGTTGGGCTCCGCCTCCGGTTGCGTGGCCTTCCACTCGCGGTAAAGGTGGACCGCGCGCTTGTAGAATGCCTCGGGGTCTTGATGGGTGGCGTAGGCCTCTCTTCCTTGCTCAGTCAGGGACCACAGGCCCTTGTGCTTCAGGAGCCAACCTGCCTTGACGCAGTCAATGGTCGCGAAGCGCACGATCTTCTCGAATCGCATGCCCCCGGATTCGTAGGTGCTTCGTTCGAAATCGGTCAGAGGGATTCCGGACCGTACTGCGGCGAGCGCATCTCTCGCCTGAAGGCCTTCCGGGTGTTTCGACAGGATCTCGAAGAGCTTTCGGAGCAACTCCCCCGTCCGTCTTCTCGTGATTTCGGCCATTGCTCTCCTCGGACTCCCTTGTACTCCGTGGGAGTGGATAACGTCCAGCATGAGCGGC
>CAZZAH010000245.1:0-2829 GCA_964652115.1 uncultured bacterium
AGCAACTCGCCGGGAACGGCATGATCCCCGAGATGATCGTCGTCGCCATCGAGAACTCAGATGGCGCACGTGGACGCGTGCATGACCTCACTCCGCCCGGACTCTCCGTCAGCGGTAGTGGGCTGAATGAAGGCGGTGACCAGTTCCTCGACTTCATCGAGCAAGAGCTCCTGCCGGCGGTCGATCGCCAGTGGCGCGGTGGCGAACCTCGAATCCTCATCGGTCACTCTAACGGGGCCATTCTTGTCACCCATGCCGCCGCGATGCGATCGACCTACCGGGCAGTGATCGCGATCGCCACGCCGATCGAGCTCGGGGAGGGTTGGCTCGCGCGTGAGCTCATCGCGCGAGCCGAGTCCTCGAAGGCCCCGCTGCGATACGTCTCGTGCGAGGCGCGCTTTGGCTGGCCCGATGCGGCTTGGCAGGAGCTCGTGACCGCGGCACCTGGCTCCTGGTTGCTGCGGCGTGAGTCACTTCGCCCTTACGGAGATCGCTGAGGTCGAGCAAACGCCCCCGCCGAAGGAGACGGTCGAGCAGCTCCTGTCGACCCCGTTTCCGAGCCCGGAAGAGGCAAAGCGCTCTCTCGGTGATTGGGTCGGCCGTCAATGGATGTCTCCGGAAGAGCCGCACACGACGGCGATCACGCTCCGCATTCGTGTCGAGGCTGGACGAGTGGTCGGCGAGCTCCTCAGTCCGGGTGCGCCGCCGGAGCTTCGCGTGCGAAAGGTCGATTACCTTCGCGTGACACCTGGAGGCCTGACCTACGGTCTCCTCAACCTCATGCGCCCGCGCGGCGTGGTGCTCTGGGAAGGCACCCTCGTGGGCGATACCCTCTCCGGAAAGCAGCGCTGGGGCGGTGTCGTCGTGTCGTATCCGCCCGATGCGCATGTCGACCCCGGGTTCTCCATCACCCGCGCAAGACGGTGAGCGCCCTCCGCACCTGGCTTCGCCGACTACGAGGGACGCTTGCGGCTCGAACGCGGCTTTCCGCCGACCGTCGTCAGCAGCGCGCTCAGCCGCTCGATCGCGGTGAGCAGCGCGCCACGCTTGGTTGAACGCCCCATCCACGCCGGCAGTCGACTCGCCACGCTCTGATTCCGATACGGCTCGCGCTCGCGCAAGGTCGCCGCGATGTAGTCGCGGAGAAACGCGAGGTGCCGGCCGTTCACCGCCCAGAGCACCTCATCGCCGAAGGGACGCTGCAGCCAAAGCGGCAAACCGAAATGAGGATCGACCGGCGCGCGCGTCGTCGCCTGTCGCCAGCTCGCGCGCGCGCGAGGGATCGCGGTCGAGCAATGCGTACACGTGATGTCGATGCCCTTCTCGGGCGGCGGCGCCGCGGCGCGTTGGCGTCGAACCACATCGCGCCCGCAATGAGGACAACGTCCGCGCGCGGTGATCTCGACCGGCCCGCGCCGCGGATGACGGCGCGACGCGGTGGCATCGGCGAACCCGCAAGCGACGCAGGTCACGCGCGCGCCGCCCTTCGCTACGCGACGCACCAACGCGGCCTCGCCACATCGCGGGCATCGCACCAGGATCTCGTCGAAGAAGCTCCAGTCGAGCGGCTGATCGTCACGAAAGCGAGTCGGCATCAGCGAATGCGCAGGACCACGGCGTCGGTGCCGCCTTGCCCGTAGCTCTCGGTCTCGCCCGCGACGTAGATCGCGTCGGTGGCGGCGACCACCTTCTCGCCCGCTTCGAAGTCGGGGCCGCCCCAGAAGAGCGTGTCCTGCAGCGCGCCCGTCCGATCCCAGCTTAGAAGGAAGAGGTCGCTGCCGCCGTTGCCGAAGGACGTGGTCTGACCGGTCGCGAGCAGCGAGCCGGTGAATTGATCGATGGTGATGCCGTAGCCGAACTCCGATCCGGAGCCGCCCCATTCGCGTTGCCACTGGAGAAAGCCGCCGGGGCTGAAGGACCAAAGCTGCACCTGCGTGCGCGCGCCGTTCGATGCCGCTCCGACCATGTAGAGGTTGAATCCGTCGCTCGCGAGGTCGAAGGCGCCGGTCGTGCGGCCGGCCTCGCCCTCGGGTTGATGCCATGCCTCGATCCCCGAGGTCGTGCTGAACGCGACGAGGGCCGCGAGGCCGCCGGTCGACGCGTTGTCCGCGTTCCATCGGCCCGCGACGTAGAGAAGGCCGTTGAGCACGACGGGCGTTCCGTTGGCCGCGTCCCAACCGCGCGTGCCGGTCGATTGCGTCCAGAGGTGGCTCCCGTCGAGCCCGAGGCGCGTCACCAACACGTCCATGTCGGGGGTCTCGGTTCGGCCGGAGAGATAGATGTCGTTCCCGTCGATGGTGACGCCGTCGTAACGATCGAAGCCGGGCCCCGCGTCGCGCGTGAAGGACCAGATCAGCTCGCCGTTCGACGCCTCCAGAGCCAAGAGGAAGGCCTTCGCGCTCGCGAGCGATGCGTTCGTCTGCGTCGAGCCCGCGACGTAGACAATCCCGTTCGCCTCCTTGACCGCGAGAGCATCGTCGGCGAAAGCGCCGCCCCATCGCGCCTGCCAGAGTGAGCTGCCGGTCGTGTCCATGCGGTAGACCACCACGTCTCGATCGACGCCGGAGCTCTCCTGCGTGGTCGCCAGGTAAATCGCGCCGTTCGAAACGTCGAGGCCGTAGGCTTGATCATCGCGAACCGAACCGATGGTGCGCACCCAATCGACGCCGTCGGTCGGCTCGCCCGGGTTGTTGGTCGAATCGCCATCGCAACCGAAGGCGAAGAGCGCGCAGAGGACGACCGATGCCGCGGCGAAGCGCATTACTCCGAATCTCCCGCCAGGCCGAACTTGATCGCCCGGTATCGCATCGTCTTGTAGCTCAGATGAAG
>CAZZAH010000245.1:2929-5504 GCA_964652115.1 uncultured bacterium
TGCAGCACGCGAAGGAGCTTCGGTTGCATCGCCATCGGCATCGAGCTGATCTCGTCGAGGAAGAGAGTGCCCCCCTCGGCTTGCTCGAAGCGGCCGGCGCGATCGGCGGTGGCGTGCGTGAACGCGCCCTTCTTGTGGCCGAAGAGCTCGCTCTCCGCCAGCCCCTCCGGAATCGCCGCGCAGTTGATCGGAACGAAGGGCCCACCCGCGCGCGGACCCTGAAAGTGCAGTGCGCGCGCGATCAGCTCTTTGCCCGTGCCGCTCTCCCCGGTGATCAGGACATCGCTCGGGAGCGCGGCGAAGCGTCCGATCTGATGCAGCAGCTTTTGCACGGCCGCGCTTCGACCGAGGATGCGCGGGCCGGCCTCGTCCTCGAGCCGGCGGCGGAGCTTCTGGTTCTCGCGCACGAGGAAGGCGCGTTCCGCTGCGCGCCTGACCCGCGCGATCAGCTCGTCCTTGGCGAAGGGCTTCTGCAGGTAGTCGTAGGCGCCGTGCTTCATCGCCTCGATCGCCGACTGGATCGTGCCGAAAGCGGTCATCAGGATCACCGCGAGGTCGGGTTGCGCCTGCTGCGCCGCGCGGAGGAGCTCGAGCCCATCCATGCCGGGCATGCGAAGGTCGCTCAGCATCAAGTCGAAGGGACCGGCGGCGAGCTTCTGGAGCGCCTCGGCTCCAGAGGCGGCCGTTTCGACCTCGTGCCGCTGATCGTGAAGGATGTCGGCGACGATCGCGCGGTTCGACGGCTCGTCGTCGACGATCAAGATCCTGAGTGCTCTCTCGCGCATCGTCGTTACTCTACTCGACTCGTCGCCGCCGTGCGGGCCCTCAGATTCGCGCCGCGTCGAGCTCCCTCGTCAGTTCGAGGTGGGACGCGGGCACGTGCGCCGCGGGCTCGGGAAGGTGCAGCTTCCACCAGCGCTCCGCTCGATCCGGCGTCCAGGCGGGCATCTCCTCCGCCACGCGCGCGAGCCGCTCGGAGAGGTCACGGATCGATCGCGGTCGCCGCCCCGGCTCCTTCTCCAGGCACTCCGAAACGACCTGCTCGAGCGATGGGGGAACGTCGAACGGCGCATGCGTTCGGAGCGACGGCGGCGCGTCCTTCGCGTGCTGCAGCAGGATCGCCATCGGCGACGGGCCGTCGAAGAGGAGCTGGCCCGTCATCAGCCAGAAGGCAACACAACCGAGCGAGTAGATGTCGACCTGCGGCGCGGCCGGTGCTGCGCTCATCGCCATCTCGGGCGCCATGAAGGCGGGCGTTCCGGTGACGACGCCTTGCGCCGTGAGCTGCGTTGCGCCCTTCTCGTGCTGTTTCGCCGCCGCCACCAGCCCGAAGTCGAGCACCTTCACGAAGTCATGCTCCTGCCCGCGACGGCAGGCGAAGACGTTCGCCGGCTTGATGTCGCGATGCACGAGGCCAATCGCGTGCGCGTCGTGGAGCGAGTGACAGACCTGCCGCAGGAGATGGACCGCGCGCTCCGGCGGCACCGGTCCGAAGCGCTCGATCAAGCTCCTTAGGTCCATGCCGTCGAGCAGCTCCATCACGAAGTAGAAGGTGCCGTCCTCGGTGACGCCGAAGTCATGCAGCTCAACCGTGTGCGGCGAGGAGAGCGCCGCGGTCGATTGCGCCTCGCGCTCGAACCGTCGGATCGCGAGCTCCTTCGCCGCGGGGTTCGCGCCGAGCACATCGGGCCGGATGAGCTTGATCGCGGCCGGCCGCACCAGAAGGCGATGCTTCGCGCGCCAGACCTCGCCCATCCCGCCGGCGCCGATCCGCTCGACCAGCTGATAGCTCCCCATGCGGCGCATGCGCGCGGCGTCGCGACGGAGGCGATGCATCATCACGCTCATCCAGTGGGCGATGCCGGAGCAGATGAGCGCGGGATAGAAGATGCTGAAGATGAAGCGCCGGACGTCAGGCCCGATCGGGACGCCGTGCGCGATGACCGAGGCGAGCAGGACGATCGGCGCGGTGAAGGCAGCGGAGAGCCCCGCGGCGAGCGTCAGGCGCGGAGCCGCCGGAACGAGGCTCGGCAGCACGAGGATCCAGACGCAGACCCAAGGGATTCCGATCACCGGCGTCGACAAGGGCGCGGTCTTCTCCCATCCCCACGCGCTCGCGCAGATGCCGAATGCGCCGAGCACCGAGTAGATATAGGCAAAGGAGCCGAACCGCCGCGGCGGAACGAGGCGCAGCCGCGCGATCCACCACACGATCAGCCCGAAGGCGATCGACGCGATGGCGATCACGACCGACGCATCCGCCCGCGGGGCCGCTCCGCTCTGCCTTGCGGTCAGAAGCCAGTCGATGCCGAAGGCGAGCAGATAGGTGACGGCGTAGACGAGCGCGGTCCAGCCGATCCGAGCGTAGGTCTCCTCATAGGCCTCGGGCTCCAGACCGAGGGACGAGCCACCCCCGGCGGAGTCCGTCTCCTCGAGGCCGCGCACCTTGTTGAGGAGAAGCGCGACCCTGCTTCGGTCCTTGCTGTCGTGCATAGGATCTCCAGCGCTGGTCTGGTCTGAATTGGATTGGTTGGGGACTGATGATCGCGTAGCGGCGGGGCACAATCAAGAGGCC
>CAZZAH010000245.1:5604-6708 GCA_964652115.1 uncultured bacterium
GCAGGCCGAAGACCATCGAACCGAGACCGAACGCGGCGACGCTCGAGAGGATCCCCAGCACGACCGCCGCCTGGGCGACATTGCCGGAAAAGCGGGAGCGACCGATCGTGACGCCCGGATGAAGCAGCTTCGGTCCCAGGTTGTACAGCACGACCGCCATCGTCCCGAAGATGAGGAGCCCGAGCAGGCCGAGCACGCCGCCGTAGCGCCGCGCCCAGCGCCTCGACTGCACGCCGCGTCCACAGGCGGGGCAGTGCGAGACCAGCTTGTAGGTCTCGTGGCCGCACGCCTCGCATCGGCTCAAGTCCTCCGGGTCGCTGCCGTCGCCGCGGCCGTGAAAGAAGTCGGCCTTCCCTGGCTGAATTCCGGACCAGTGCTCGATCACCACACGCGCGTCGATCCTCGCGTCACGCGGAACGGGGAAGCGGAGCGCTCGCCTGACCTCTGCTTGCGAGATGCCGGAGGCGCCGTGCCCGCCTCCCGGGTAGTAGAGCTCCAGCTCGACGAAGTCGGGGCCGGGGAGATCGGTGCGGAGCACGGCGCGCGTGATCTCCGGCGTTCCGCGCAACGGGAGCGAGTGCACGCTGCCGCCGATGTCGGCCGCGGACTCACCCACGATGACCTCGATTCCTTCGGCCGGGAGCGGTTCTCTGATCTCGAGCTCGTTCGTGAGTGCGTTCGCTTCGCGGTCGAGCGTGCGGCTGAGCTCGACGAACGCGCGCCAGCTGGAGGCGTCCACATGCCAGCGAGCGAGGACCGACTCGCCGCGACTCAGTGCTACCTGCGTGCGCAGGCGAGAGTGCGCGAAGATCGCGAAGCCGGCGCCGAAGAGGATCGCGTTCGGCCAGAACAGAATGAACGGAATCTCGACCGCGCGGTTGTGGATCACCTTCGAGAGGAAGAGCACGTGGATCAAGCCGACGACGACGCCGCTCGCGAGGAAGCTGAGGCTGATCGTTCGCGAGCGGCGTGGGTTCTGCATCGACTCCTCGTGCTCATGCGCGCTGGTTCGGAGTAAGAATCCGTTGGGATAGGACTCCAGTACCCGATCTAGGCGATGCCGACAAGTCGATCTTCCGGCGCTAGGCTGCCCTCAACCGCCGC
>CAZZAH010000246.1:0-2158 GCA_964652115.1 uncultured bacterium
GCGTCATCCCGAGTCCGTTCCAGAGGTGGCATTCGATGCGAGCATCGTGTGGGGCGAGGCCTAGCGCGTCTTCGTACAGCAGCCCCGCGCTCTCGTACCGGCCGGCACGAAGCTCGCGCGTGGCGCGAAGCCCCTTCGCCCGCGCAAGCAGCCGCGCGATCCATCGTCCGCCCGGCCGCGCGAGCCTCCCCCCGTTCCCCACGCCGAACTCCCCCTTCCTCTCGGAGCCGCTGCGTCGAATGGGACGCAGCCCTGACGGTACCCGCGAGCCTGGAGGATAGACTGAAGCGTGCGCGCGTCCCACAGCATCGCGCGCCTCCGGCGGCGTCGCCGGTAAGTACGATGTTCGGGATTTCCTGCGCGAAGAGGGGATCGGCAGGTGGGTGGCGGGGCGGGACGCGAATACCGTTGCGCCGGCCGGCGTAGGCTCGACGGGAGCGAGCGAGGATTCGTGCTCTCGCTCGCTCCCGTTTCGACGCTCCTAACTCTTACGGCCTCGGCGCAGAGCGGTCACGAGCTCGCTCTTGCTCATGCGGCTTCGCCCTTTCACGTCGCGCGACGCGGCTAAGCGGCGAAGCTCTCCGACCGTCCGCTCGTTGAGGCCGCTGTTCGGGTTGCCGGTCCCCTGGCTGGTCTTGTTCGGAGTTTCGCCGCGTTGCCGACGGCCCTTGTTGACCGTCGCGCCGGCGATGGCGGCGGCGCGCTTGCTCGTGCGCCCACGGCTGAGCTCACTCTGCTTGATGTGCTTGTACTGGCGCTCTTCCTTGCTCGTCCAGGCCTTCGGCATACGAGCCTCCTTGCGATGAGCGGAGCGGGTCAAAACGCCGCTCCGCTCAAACTGCACCGTTGCGAAGGCGCCGACGCCGATCACTCCCGCTCACGCCGAAAGTGCCGCGCGTCGATGCCCTCGCAGACGGCGACTACCTATTCGACCCGGTCGACCATCTCACCGACTCCTTCCTCCGCCGCGCAGTTGGCGCAGCAGAAGAACTTCCCCTCCGACTCCACCCCATGGCCGATGATCGTGCAGCCGCAGTGGCCGCAGCGCGGGGCCAAGGCATGGATCGCGCACTCGAAGCAGTCGAAGGTGTGGGTCGCCGAGTTCGAAAGAACCTGAAAGGACTTGTCGTAGTCGTTCCCGCAGACCTCGCAGCGCGGGAGCGTTTGTGTAACGGAAAGGACGCTCATGGCTGCGCTCCCGGGCGCGAGATGTCGCGCACCACGCTGCCGGTCTTGCGGGTGTCGCCGATGCGACGAGCGACGTCCGCCTGAGAGATGATGCCTTGGAGCGTACCGTCCTGATCCACGACCAGGACGCGGCGCACCTGCTCTCGCGCCATCGCTTCGGTGGCCGCCTTGATGTCGTCTTCCGGACCGCAAGCGATGAGCTTGCGGGTCATCACGTCGCGCACCTCGGTCGAGGCGGGATCATGACCTTCGGCCACGACCTTCACCGCGATGTCGCGGTCGGTGAGGATCCCCTCCACCTTGCGCGACTGAAGATCCTCGACCACCGGCACCGGTCCGACCGCTCCCTCCTTCATCAGGCGCGCCGCGCCCGACACCATGTCGGTGCCGACGCAGAGGGAGAGGTCGCTCGTCATCACATCCTTGCACTTCATCTGCCTACCTCCATCCGAGGTCGCCTCAAGAGGCGAGGCCTGCGCGCGCCGCCGAGGAAGGGTCACCACGACGCACGTGCACCGGCGACGGCTTCGCCTCATCCGCGCCCGCGTGGATCATCTCCTTCAAGTCCTCCGCCTTCCCGGCCACCGTGTCGGCGAGATCCTGCGCAGTGTCGGCAACCCGCTGGATCGTATTCGCGGCCTTCCGACGCGCCGCGTCGACCACGCCGCTCGCCATGTCGCCCGCGTTGGTCGCGGTGTCCATGATCTTCCGCCTCGCGTCCTTGCCCTTGGCCGGCGCGAGGAGCAGAGCGGTGGCGGCGCCGGCCATCGCCCCGATCAAAAGCCCCATCATCAGTTCGCTGCGCTGCATTTCGGTATCCTCCCTTGGCTGATGAAGGCGCGGGCTCCAGCGAGGTGAGTAACCAGAGCCCGCGCCGATCGAAAGAAGCTCGCTCCCGCTAGCGGGAAGAGGCTTCCTTCTCGCCGGTCACGCCGATCGACTCGGCGCCTTCCTGCTCAAAGATGTCCTT
>CAZZAH010000246.1:2258-6667 GCA_964652115.1 uncultured bacterium
GTCGCCGCTATCGAGTGGCTTGCGCCTTGACCTCGAGCAGATTGAAAACCTTGATCACGTTGGGCGTGGTTTCCGCGAGCTGGCCGATGCGAGTCTTCTCGTCCTCCGAAGCGACCGGCCCACGCAAGGCGACGGCGTGCTCGAGCGTGATCACCTTGACGTTCTTGGCGTCGACCGACAGGGTCTCGTCGGCCATCAGACCTTGACGAATGCTCTGCGTGATCGAGAGATCGATGTCGCTCTGCCCCTGATCCATCGGGGTCGGCATGTCGTCCGCGCGATCGCGCTGGTTCACTGCGGTGTTGTTCGGCTCGGTGTTGCCTGAGGCCGATTGGCCGTAGCCGGCCTGGTCTCGAGCGGTCGAGTCATCGCTCATGTCGCGCTGCTGCGTGCAGGCCGACAAGGCGACGAGCGACGCCACGGTGATGATCGAAGTCCACTTGGACATGTTCAGCCTCCTTATTGCGCGCGAAGCGCCACTCCTCGGAATGCGCGCCGGTTGTCTTCGACATAACCCCAGTACATGCCACTCCCCAGCGGCCGAGCATCCTTCACATCGCTTTGCTAGACGGCGCGCCTTCCTTGAATGACGCGAACGAGCAGCGAGATGATGGCGAGCACGAGAAGCAGATGAATGAACCCACCGAGGGTGTAGCTCGTGACCACCCCAAGGAGCCAAAGCACCAGAAGCAGAACAGCGATGGTCGACAACACGGGATGCCTCCTTCCCTTCCTGATGGAGCGAGGCTCTTCGACTCCTCGCACGCCACCGACGCTCTTCGCGTTCGGTTGCGTGTATCGATGCAAGGGCGGTGCCACGTGCCGCGAGAGCACGCGGGTGTGGATCGGACGCGGAAATGGCGGCTTTCACGAAGCGACGCTCTCGCTGTCGAGACGCGCGGCGACGGTAGTTCCTACATCTGCCTTGTAAGGGCTACAAGGATTCGCACCGCTTCTCACCCTTTGGTGGTCGATCTCGCCGCCGCCGCGCACGCGAGATGACGTCAACGCGCCGTCTTCCTTGCTTCTATCGCCGGCGCGGGCTGGTGCGCCGTGGTTGGCACCAGGATTGACTCCGTCACCGCGGGGCGCAGCGACTACCGAAGCGCACTCGGCGCGGAGGGGATCACGAAAGGAGTTGTGAGATGCAAAGGACTAATCACTTCACCAGGTTTCTCTCGGTCGGGCTAGCGCTCGCGCTGACCATCGGCGTTGCTGGCTTCGCCGCCGCTCAGTACGACAACGGCACGACGACCACGACGACCACCACCACGACGAAAACGGACGTGAGCGGAACGGTCGTGACCTCGACCTCATCCTCGCTCAGCATTCGGACCGACGATGGGTCGACCATGACCTTCTCGCGCGACGCGACGAGCTTTGTGCCCGCGACCCTCAAGCCCGGCGATCGGATTCGTGTTTCGTACGGCTCAGCCACGGACGGCGGGCAGCTCGTAAGCTCGGTGACCTTGTTGCCGATGAGCACGACGAGCACGACCACGACCAACTCGACCTATCCGTCGAGCACCACGACGACCTCGAGCTCGTCGATGAATGACGAGCTGCCGCGGACCGCGAGCCCGATCGGCGCGATCGGCCTGTTGGGCCTCATCTCGCTCGGCATCGGGCTCATGATGCGCAAGCCGGCCGCGAGCGCGCGCTAGCTCAAGGAAATCGCGTGCGCGGGGTGCGAGCGAAGGTTGAGTGAACAGGAAGAAATCCATGCGGAAGATCATCACATGGCTCAGCTCGAGGTTCATCCATCTCGGACTAGCCTTGATCAGCCTGTGGACTCTCCTCGAGCTCGGTCGGATCTCTCACTACGAGACGGAGCGAAGCCGCTTCGAATCCCGCGCCGCGAGTACTCGAATCCCCGAGACCATCGCTGGTCTCGGGGACTTCCCCTTGTTGTCTGATTCCACCGCTGCGGGTGCCGTGGCCGGCGCCGATTCCGCCAGGCTCGCGCGCGAAGAGGCGGATGAGGACGGTCGGATCGGTTGGCTGCTCGTGCCTCGACTGCGAATCTCCGCACCCATCGAGGCCGGAACGGGCCAGGCGTCGCTCCTCCTCGCGGTGGGACACGTGAAGGGGACCGCATTTCCCGGCGAGCGCGGAAACGTCGGCCTGGCCGCGCATCGGGATAGCTACTTCCGACCTCTCGAGCACATCGCCCGCGGCGACACCGTCATCATCGCGACCGCGGACGGACGCTTCGTCTATCTGGCCGACACGACGCGCGTGGTGTCGCCTTCGGATGTCGAGGTGCTAAAGCCGAATGGTGGCTCGGAGCTCACCCTCATCACCTGCTACCCCTTCCGCTACATCGGACCGGCGCCGAAGCGCTTCGTGGTGAGCGGGCTTCTCGCCGGCGCGGAGCATTGACGCTTACGGGCGAAGACGCCGGCCCTCGAGCGTGAGCTCCCACGCGACCCCACGACGACGCAGCTCCGAGGTGTAGACGGAATCGGCTCGCATCCTCCGCGACAAGGCGGTGGCAAGGCCGGTCGCGAGCATGAGCGGAATCACAATCGCGTAATCCCCGGACAGCTCGAAGACGAGCACGCTCGACATGATCGGCGCGTGGGTCGTTGCCGCAAGCATCGCCGCCATGCCGACCAGGGCATAGCCACCGGCAGGCCCCACCGCTGTATGGCCGAACACTACCGCTAGGATCTTCGCGTAGGCCGCGCCGGCAGCCGCACCGAGCAAGAGCGTCGGGGTGAAGACTCCACCCGGACTTCCGGTCGACACCGACGCGGTGGTGGCGAAGGCCTTCGCCACGATGAGCACGAGGATGAGCTTCAGGGGTAGCGCGCCGTCCAGAATCGCGTTCAACGGCTCGTAGCCGTTCCCCACCACCTCCGGTAGCGCGGCCGCGACGGCACCGACGGCCAAACCTCCCGCCGCGGCGCACCAAGGCTGAGGCCAACCTTGGCGCGCGACCAGCGTCTCTCCCTTCGCGAGGAGGCGCATGAATGCTTGCCCGACTAAGGTGGTCAGAAGCGCCAGCAGGGCCAGCGCGAGATACTCGCTCCGCGAGGTGAGGAGAAAGGCGCGAGCGCCGTAGATCGGTCCGCCGCCCACCGCCAAGCGCGTCACCGTGGTCGCCAGCGCGGTCGCGAGCACCACCGGCAGAATCGCGTCCAACGCCACGATCCCCGTCACCACCTCGAGCACGAAGAGCACCGCCGCGAGCGGCGTGTTGTATGCGGAGGCGAAACCGGCCGCCGTGCCCGCGGCGATCAACGCGCGAAGCTGCTGGTCCGGAAGCTCGAAGCCGCGCGCGAGGTTCTTTCCCAGGCTTCCGCCGAACTGGATGATCGGCCCTTCGCGACCCACCGCTCCACCGGTCGCGAGCGCGATCCACGAACCGAGCGAACGAAGCAGCGTGAAGCGCATCGAAAGCCGGATGCGGCCGAAGACCACAGCCTCCATCACGGCGCCGAGCCCTTGATCACCTCCGATCCTTGCGGCCGCAACGGCCGTCAGCCCCGCGAGCAGGCCACCCGCCACCGGCAAGAGCACGCGCCCCCAGATCGGGAAGGAACGGAAAGCCGAGACCACGTCGATAGCCGAGTAGACGCGCTCGTACAGCAGCATGAGGAGCCAGCGGAAGATCGCCCCGAATCCCGCCGCGCCAAGGGCTACCGCGAGCAGCGCGAGGGCGAAGCGATAGGAGAAGGGCCTGAGGAGGAGCTGGAGCCAACTCGGCTCGTGTTCCGTGCCTGAAGAGGGGCCGGTTGCCATCGCCACAAGCTAGTCCGCCGGCGAATTCGGACCAAGAGGTTCCTTGCGCACCGCGAAGCCGGGAAGCCGCGAAGCAGTAGAGCCTCAACAAACGACTCGAGGAGTCCGATTCGACAGGGGAAGCTTGAGCGCCCAGAGGCGAGGAGGAGTGATGAGCCATCTGCATCGCAAGTCGACGGAAGCGACCGCCTCCGAGCCGATCCGGCTGCTGCCGCCATCCGCGGATGATGAGCAAGGCAAGACCCCGATTCGACGCGCGGGTGTGGTTCTGACCGAGGACGACCTCAGCCGCATCCACACCAAGCGCGGGCTGGTCGAGCTCCTTCGGGCGAGAAACGTGAAGCTCAAAGGGGTCTTCCAGGTCCTCCACTACGACGACGACCTGGCGGCGCTTCAGATCGAGCTGGTCAAGCTTCAGCAGTGGGTGCAGCGCACCAATCGGCGCATCGCGGTCCTCTTCGAGGGACGCGACGCAGCGGGCAAGGGCGGCACCATCCGTCGCTTCATCGAGCATCTGAATCCGCGCGCGATGCGCGTCGTGGCCCTACCCAAGCCGACCGAGGAAGAGCGCGGGCAGTGGTACTTCCAGCGTTATACCAAACAGCTACCGAACGCCGGGGAGATCGTCTTCTTCGATCGAAGCTGGTACAACCGCGCGGTGG
>CAZZAH010000247.1:0-6664 GCA_964652115.1 uncultured bacterium
CATGCCGTACAACCCGACAACCACCGCTGCAGGGAGCCACACATACGACACGACCGCCAAGTAATGCTGTGTCTTCGTAGACTCTTCGGCGTCCAATACGCTATTGAGCGTATGTATTTCGCTTTCCAGGTCTGCAGCCTTTGCAACGCCAGCTGCCGCGGCATTCCTGAGATCATCCAACGCTCCGCGCGCCTCCCGTCGTGCGAGCACTCGCCGCCACTGCCCATCGGACAATGCGGCACCCGCCACACCGCCACCTACGCGATCTCGATAACACGCAGCCAAGCTCCCTGCGATTCGTTCATATCCGGACAAATGCTTCTTCGCCCTTGCAATGATGTTGAGCGCTTCCCCAAACATCCTTCGCACCCGATCTCTGTCGCTCAGATCGCCGCCGCGCTTGCGCCACATTCGACCTATGAATGCCTCTTCCCACGTGATCACGTCACGCTCCTCATTCGCCAACTTGTCAATCAGCTCGCCTATCGGCGCAAGAAGAATCGCCGCAACAACTGGCGCGGTGCTCCGCGGCGCGCTCTTTTGCTCGCGGATCTGAGTCAGAGCCTTGCCCAGTTGCTTCTCACATCCGACGTGAAGGACCCGCAACGTATGTCGTGAGATCTGCATTAGCATGATGCTTGGAGTTCGGGTCTTCGGAGAGAAATCCACGACACTAATAGTCACGCTCCCTCCGGCCAGGTGGCTCATCGGTGGTCGTCGCTCAAACTCGGTATTGATCAACGGTACCTGATTCACGGCGGCTTCGAGGCGCGTCTGATGCAATTCCGGCAGTCGCAGCGAAGGGCACTTGGCGATGCAATCAGGGAGATTAAGCCAATTACTGATGGGGATGCTTCCGTAAATCACAGCGGCATCCCCCAACGCTACCGCAGTCACGCCTTTGACCGCGTATTCGTGGTATGAATCACAGAGTTGGCACTTTATCGGCACGCCAGAGAGCTCTGAATGCTTTCGCACTGCGACCAACCTCCCTAGTTTGTGGCTGAACAACTCGCTATCCCAGAGCCAGTTGCGATGACTCGGAAGCGCCGCTCACTCATGACTTCGAGCTTGTCGGATCGCCTTTCCATGGGCGGCGACGATCGCAAGCAGAAACGACGCTGCAGCCTTGGTACCACAGAAAGGCGCGTGCCAAAGAGATGTGTCGTTCAGCGTGAACATGACACTGGGCTTGCCCCGACTTAATGGACACCAGGTTTACACATGATCGGCTTGTTCCTCGAACTCTGCGGGGCTGAAATACCCTAGGGTCGAATGCAGCCGCTCGCGATTGTAGAACTCCTCGATCTAGCGGAACAGTGAATCGCCCCCGCTTCTCCGGAGACATGGTCACGCGACGGAAGCCTTCCACGTTTACGCGCCCCTGCTTCGCTGGCACGACTTCTCGGGATCGCCGGCGGGGAATGTAACCGTAGGGACGATCAAATCTCGCGTATCGCCCCGCGGCCGCGAGGGAAGTCGGCCCCAATCCGATGGCAGCGAACTTAGGGAGGAGCGGTGCAGCGCGCAAGTGAGACTTATCGCTGGTTTAATAGCGCGCAGGAGTGGGTGGGCGGAACGGAATCAGGTTTCTGTCCGTCGAACCGGACCGGGTCCTTTGTGATGCCCCGGAGAACAGGGAGACGATGCCATGGCGCGAACTGACGCGGCTGCGAGCCGACAGGCAATACCGGACTGGAGCGAAACGGAACACCAATGCGATACTTCGCGCTCGGGTCCGCGGCCGGACCACCGATTGGGGGGAGGAATGCAGGAAGACAAACTCTCGGAATCACTGCTCGGGATGATTGGAAGCAGCGAAGCGGCAACCGTGCTGATCGAGCTCGGGGAGACTGCTCTCGATGCCATGCTGCGAGAAGGAGTGCTCCGAGACATCCCAATTCTCGGGTCGTTCATCAGCGTGGTCAAGGCAGGCGGGCAGATCCGGGACCGGCTCTTCGTCCGAAAACTCGCGGGGTTCCTGGCGGAACTGGCGCGCGTCGAGCCCGAGGAGCGCCGACGGTTCATCGAAAAGCTCGGCGAGGATTCGAAGGAACGTCAACGGGTGGGCCAGGCCGTCATGTTGCTTCTTGACCGCATGGACGACATCGAGAAGGCTCCGCTCCTCGCCAAGGCCTTCGCCGCATTCGTTGCTGGCCAGATTGGCTTCCCGGACTTCAGGCGCCTCGCGACTGCCCTCGATCGTTGCCTGCTCCCCGACCTGGAGGTAATGGCGACCCGCGCTGATCCGTCCGAGTACTCCTCGACGGTTGCTCAGGGCCTTTCTCTCTGTGGCCTACTGGAGGTTGGAACCGTGCCCGGGATTCGAGCGCCTGGCGTCGACAACACGTATGTGGCGACCGAACTCGGGAAGCTCTTCCGACAGATCATTCTCGGAATCACGTCATACCCTTCCTGAGGGCATCGAAACCTGCATGGAACCTCAATTCAATCCACCTCTTCACTTTGACTTCCTGGCAGCACGCCGTGTCCTGCACGAGGAGATCGAATCCTTTGAAGCAGAGCTCGGCAATCGGAAGAGGATGGACGTCAATGATCACCGCGGTTTTCTGATTTCGTGGTTTGCCCGGTACATGCCGGAGACGTTCGATTCAGGACTTCAGGCACGACTATCCCAGGCGGTGACTCGTGGTCGCGATTTCATCCGAAGCAGGAGTCTCGACCATTCCTACCTCTTTCCTCTTCAGCTGGCTCTCGCCAATCTCACACAGCCAACCATCGATTTTGACCTCGGATTGCTCTGCAGCGGATCGAGCACCGTTCGTTCGTTTTACATCCGCGCTTGCGCTACGGTCGCGGATCGATTCAATGCGTACGATACTCGGTTGTTGGACGCGACTGAATTCAACTTGGAAATCGGTCAAGGGCCCCTAGATCTGAACTTGGCGATACTGGTCCTTGCCAGGGGCCGCAAAGCCGACAAGCTCCTTGTGTTCTCGCAGTGGTTAGAACTGGGTCGGTGCGGTGGCGAAAGAGAGCTTCTGACCTCACTTGCGGCTGGGCACTTAGTCCCAAATCCCCTCACTCCTCACTTGCTTGGCATCGCTCACTACGGGCTCGTGAGGCTGACGGCTAATCTTGGGAGCGTTCGGAAAGGACCCGAGCGGCAAATAGAGCCCGAGCAGTTCGAATTTCCGACGATCACGGAGGAGAGCCAGTCAGCTGCAGCGGAATTGGGATGGCAGAGGCTGAGGGAAGATCCGCTGCTGCAACCTTGGCTGTCGGTCGAGCGGGTGCCAGAGTTCACTGAGTATCTCGATCTGCCGCGGCTGGACGACGCCGCGCTCAATGGATTCGTCCACGCTCTCCCACCAGGCTGTCGGAGTGCCGTCGAGTCGCTGTTGCGCGGACCGCGCGTAAGCAAGCTCCGCCTGGCAATGGAGGTCAGAAGTTACCTGCAGGATTTGCCAGCCGCCGACCCGGCCGAGGTGCGCATCTCCCTCGCTCGCGATTCTGCCCAGCGATGCCTCGCTGTACTCCCCTTCGTTGATCGGTTGGACCCCATCGCTCATAAGATCTGGCAGTCAGCCGCGATGTTTCTGCTGAACGCCAAGAACCAGCCTCCCGCATCGGTCGTTGACAACGCCATTGAAGGGAACGCCGTCATGCGCGCGGCCGAAACGACGATCCGCACCCACCCCACCTGGCCGCTGCGTCCCGTATGAGTTGCCCCGAGATCGATTCCTAGCCCAAGCGCGCCCGGTGTTCGCCGATGCAGGTCTTTCGCCTGACTTCCCCGCTTCCAGGTGAAGCCATGAGCCCGGGCGCACTCCTTGCGAACCCCCCTCGGATCTGGCGACGCCATGCGGCAGAGCCGAGCAACTCCACGCGGACGGCTCATCGGCTAAAGCGCGTGCCGATTGCATCCTTCTCCGACTCTGACCCGCCTTGACGATCCCTTTCCCGGCGCATAGCTTCCTCCTGCATTCCCTCCGTTGTCTGTTCACGATCCAAGGGATGCGCTCCGCTCGGGCTCGATGTCGGCTCGGGCTGGGCGTGCCCGAAGCACAGAGAGGCTGACGCATGCCGCGACTTCGTCCCCTCCGGGAAACTTGCCAGCCACGAGCAGAGGTGCTGCAAGGCGGGCTCGCCGACAACCACTTCGCCGCCCAACTCGACCAGGTGGTCCGCAACCCCGCGAAGTATCCGATCTACGGCAACGCCGAACAGTTCTTTGAGATCACGCACCCCACTCGTGGCCTCAGGGACCTCATTGCTCGGGCGTTTGGTCGGTTGTCCGGGGCGAAGGTGGAAGGCGCAGAGCACGGTGTGATTCGCTCGGAGACATCGTTCGGCGGTGGAAAAACGCACGGCCTGATGGCGGTCTACCATTTGGCGAAGGGTGCGAGACCGAAGAATCTCTCGGAGTTCATCGACCCCTCGATCCTGCCGAGCGATGTCCGTATCGCCGCGGTGGTCGGCGACACGCTCGATCCGGAGAACGGTCTGGTCACGAACGGAATCCGTACGCATTCGCTGTGGGGTGAAATCGCAGCGCAGCTCGGTCCCGCTGCCTACGACGAAGTGCGAGCCTCGGACGAAAACCGCACGGCGCCAGGCAAGGCCACCCTCGCTGCGATGGTCGAGGGCTATCCGACCATCATCATCATTGACGAGATCGCGCAGCATCTCCGACAGCTCACGTCCTCGGGCAATCCAGACGTGCGACGTATGGCAGCGGCGATCCCTGTGGTCCTCAAGAACCTCTTCGAACTGGCTGCGGGGAATCCGCAGGTGGTCGTCATCGTGACCCTCGCAACCCGCGCCGATGCGTTCGGACACGAAACCGACGAGTTGAGCGAACTCCTAAGCCAGTCCGAAGCGGAATTCCGGGCAGTGCTTTCCGAAACCCAGAGCATCGTCGCCCGACCGACTTCTGGTGGGTCGATCGTCACCCCAGCCGCCGATAACGAAATCGCGGAGATCCTCAAACGACGACTCTTCGCCTCCATCGACGCTGACGCGGCCCGGGCTGCGGCCGAGGGCTACCGCGAGCTGTACGAAGAACTACTTAGAAAGGGCGAGGTGCTCGCCGGAGGAGCGGAGGCGCCGGCAACCTATGCCAAGCTGGTTGACTCGTCATATCCCTTCCATCCGGAGCTCATCCGCGTCCTCGACAAACGGATCGGAACCATTCCGAACTTTCAGCGGGCGCGAGGCGC
Organism: uncultured bacterium; assembly: GCA_964652115.1. Classification (GTDB taxonomy): domain Bacteria; phylum Eisenbacteria; class RBG-16-71-46; order CAIMUX01; family CAIMUX01; genus JADJQY01. The sequence continues at coordinate 5,184 of CAZZAH010000247.1, forward strand.
ACTGAAGTTACTCTCAGAGGTCATCGCCGCGACGTGGGACGCCGATGCTTCCCACGAGGCTAACGAGCCGGCGGAGACTCTGAACGTCGCCGACATCGACTACGCCCGCCCGGCCGTGCTCTCGCACCTCACGATCGGAATCGGCCGCCCCGACTTCGAAGGCGTCGCCAAAGTCGATTTCGCCGGGACCACCTCGCACGCGGCCGCCGTCGACGCCACACGCTTCGCCGGCCGAGCGCCGTTCGCTACTCGCGCCTGCCGTACGGTTTTCACGCATTCTCTCGAACTCGTGAGCACAGCCGGTGCCGGACGAAACGACTACCTCCTGGGCACACTCCGCGTGGGCGATGACCCTGAGGTGATCGACCAGGCACTGGCCGCCGCGGAGAAGCTCACCTGGCACCTCGATTGGGACGGCATCCGCTGGAAATTCTCGACCGAGCCCAACGCGAACAAGATCATCGACGAGGAGGCGGTCAACGTTCCCAATTCCCAGGTCGGGGCGGAGATCGAAGAGCGCATCCGCGCTGCCTTCCCCAAGGACGGTCTGATCGAGGTAGTTCCAGGCCCATCAGGGCCAGCGGGTCTGCGCGATATCCCCGCGCTTCGCCTCGTGGTGCTCCACCACGACGACCTCAGTGTGCGCGCCAACGACGCGACACCTCCGCCATCACGACTGGTCGATCTGCTCGACCGTCAGGGCGCCAACGACGGCGTCCGCATCTACCGGAACTCGCTGGTCTTTCTGGCAGCGGATACCGACCAGATCCAGAACTTCAAGGAGCGAGTCCGCCGCGACCTCGCCGCCCAGCGGATCGTGAACGACAAGTCCCGAATGGCCGCGTTCGCACCTGAGGTGGCTAAGAAGCTCCGGGCCATCGCCGACTCGACCGGGCTAGACGCGCGAGTCGCGCTCGCCCGCTGCTTCTGCCATCTCTACTTCCCCTCGCAGGATCGAGCAAACAAGTACCTACGGCACGAGCAGCTGACGGCTAGGGCGACCGGCGACGTCGAGAAGGCGCAGACCAAGGTGATCATCGAGGCGCTCAAGGAATTCGGTAAGGTGCGGGTCGCCGCCATGAGCACCGACTACCTGCGATCCAAGGCCTGGCCAAAGGACGCGACCGAGGCTACAACAGCCGACCTCGAAGCTGAGTTCTGGAAGGATCACGGCGCGCAGTTCCTCGTTGACGCCACCCTACTCAAGGACGCGCTCCGAGAGGGTGTACGCAACGGCTCCTGGGTCTACTACAGTGTCGAGGAGCAGCGCGCTTACAGCGAGAAGGATCCGCCGCCCGCGGTAAAGCTCTCGCGCGAGTGCCTCCTCTACACTCACGAACGGGCGCGGGAGCTCGGGCTCCTCGGACGCCCGGTGCGCCTGGACGATGTACTGGATGCACTCCGGCCGAAAGGGACGATTACGGGAGCGGACCTCCGCGCCGCACTCGAAGCAACTACGGGGAAGGAGCCGACGAAGGCCG
>CAZZAH010000248.1:0-6658 GCA_964652115.1 uncultured bacterium
CCGCCAGGTCGGGGTCGACGCGGACGCGCTCTCGCGCTCGCTCGGCGTTCCGGTCGTGCCGGTCGTCGCGCACAAGCGGCAGGGAATTCATGAGCTTCTCCACGCGATCAGCGAGGCGAGGGTCGCGCCGATCCCCGAATGGCCGATGCTGGAGGCGACGAACGGCGGTCTCGCCCATCCGATCGACCCGATGCAGGCGAAGATCGAAGCGCACTATCGCTGGATCGAGGGGATCTCCGCCGCGTGCGGCGTGCATCACAACGGTCACAACGGATCGTCGAACGGGACGGCCGCGACCGCTCACCCGCAAGCGACCACTCCCCGCGTTCACATCTCCGATCGAATCGACGGCGTGCTCATCCACCGCGTGTGGGGGCTTCTCGTCTTCATCTCGGTCATGGCGATGGTGTTTGCCTCGATGTTCTGGTTGGCCAAGCCGCTGCAGGATCTCCTGAGCGGAATCATCGACGCGGCCGGCGCGGCGGTTTCGAGCCGTCTTCCGGGCGCGGCGCTGCAGAGCCTCGTTCAAGACGGCATCTTCGCGGGGGTCGGCTCGGTCATCGTGTTCGTCCCGCAGATCGCGATCCTCTTCCTCCTGCTGGCGGTGCTCGAGGACAGCGGCTATCTGGCGCGAGCTTCGTTCTTGATGGATCACCTCCTCGCGAAGGTCGGGCTTCACGGCAAGAGCTTCGTTCCGTTGCTGAGCGGCTTCGCCTGCGCGATCCCCGGCATCATGGCGACGAGGACGATCGAGGATCGGAAGGGCCGACTGGCGACGATCCTCGTGCTGCCGTTCATGACCTGCAGCGCGCGACTACCGGTGTACGGACTTCTAGTCGGCACCTTCTTCGCGAGCCTCGGCGCGGTTCGCCAGGCCGGAATCATGATCCTGCTCTACTTGCTTGGAATCGCCTTCGCCGCCGGCACCGCGTTGATCTTCCGGCGCACACTCCTTCGCGGAGCCGATGCCGGATTCATCCTCGAGCTTCCGAGCTACAAGGTGCCGCAGCTTTCGATGATCGGCCGGCAGGTCGCCTCGAACAGCTGGAAGTTCCTCTCGCGCGCGGGGACGACGATCTTCGCCATCTGCGTCGTCATCTGGGTCGTCTCGTACTACCCGCGGTTGCCCGAAGCCCAGGCTTCGCGCTTCACGGAGGCAAGCACCCTCGCCGCGGCGCAGCAGGAGTACAGCCTGGTGGGACGCCTCGGTCACGCCATCGAGCCGGTGATTCGCCCGCTCGGCTTCGACTGGAAGATGGGCGTCGGCTGCATCGGCGCCTTCGCGGCGCGAGCAGTGTTCGTCAGCACGATGGCGATCGTCTACGGCACCGGCGGCGAGGAAGAGAGCGCGGACTTGGGCGCGGCGATGCGAGCCGATCGGTATGCCGACGGAAGTCTGATCTGGACCCCCTTGGTCGCGGCGAGCCTGCTCCTCTGGTTCGTGATCGCCATGCAGTGCCTCAGCACGGTCATGGTTGTGCGGCAGGAGACGGGCGGGTGGAAGTGGGCCCTCTTCATGCTCGGCTACATGAACGTTCTCGGTTACGTCGCGTGCCTCCTCTTCTACCAGATCGGATCACGACTCTTCGGCGGTTGATCCGCGCGATCGGCCGCAAGACTCGCTCCGTCGAGTATGCTGCGCCGCATGATCGACCTGCTGATCGGTGAGCCGCTTCTCCTTCTCTTTCTGGTCCTCGCTCTCGGATACGCCGTCGGGCGGATCTCCTTCGGTGGGATTCAACTCGGGATCGCGGCGGTGCTCTTCGTTGGACTCGCGGCCGGGGCGATCGATTCCCAGCTCGAGCTGCCCCCCTTCGTGCGGAGCTTCGGGCTCGTGCTCTTCGTCTACGCGGTCGGTGTGTCGAGCGGGCCGGGCTTCGTCGCGTCACTTCGGCGAAGAGGGCTGCGTGATACCGCATGGACGATGACGCTCCTCGTGATCGCCGCCGCGTTGGCGCGCGTGGTGCAATCCGTGCTGCATCTTCCGGCCGCCGTGACGGCGGGACTCTTCTGCGGCGCATTGACCAACACTCCCGCGCTCGCCGCGGTGCTCGAACGCTTGCCGGCGGGAGATCCGGCGCCGGCGATCGGCTACTCGGTCGCCTATCCGATGGGCGCCCTCGGGCTGTTGCTTGGCCTGGCTGTCGCGAAGCGAAAGTGGCAGCACGATCTCGATGCCCTCGCCCGCTCCGGCAACATCGAGCTTCGATTCGTGATCGTGTCGCGCGACTCCGCCATCGGCCGGCCGGTCGAGGAGCTGCTTCGAGAGTGGCAGGTACGCGCGCGCTTCGTTCGCCGTCGACGCGCGGGAAAGTGGTTGCTCCTCAATCCGAGCGAGGCGCTCGAGAAGGGCGACCTCGCCACGGTGGTCGGCCTGCGCGCCGACCTCGATCGCGTGATGCACGAGGTCGGCGAGGAATCGGAGGAGCGGATCGAGCTCGGCCGCACCGATCTCGATTTTCGCCGCGTCTTCGTTTCGAAGGGGAATGTCGCCGGTCGTTCCCTCGGCGAGCTCAAGACCCTCACGCGCTTCGGAGCTCTGGTCACGCGCGTGCGGCGCGGCGACCTCGATCTGATTCCTGACGGGCGCACGGTGCTCGAGCTCGGCGATCGTGTGCGCGTGGTCGCGCCGCGCGAGAAGATGGCGGAGATCACCCGCTTCTTCGGCGACTCGTATCGCGCGCTCGGCGAGATCGACGCGGTGTCGTTCGGCTTCGGCGTGGGGCTCGGGCTCTTACTCGGGATGGTCTCGATTCCGCTCCCGGGTGGGACGATGTTTCGCCTCGGCCCCGCCGGAGGTCCGCTGGTCGCGGGACTGGTGCTGGGCGCGGTCGGACGCACGGGGCCTCTAGTCTGGCAGCTTCCGTATAGCGCGGGGCTCACACTGCGGCAGCTCGGCCTCGCGCTGTTCCTGGCAGCGGTCGGGGTGAGCGCGGGCGGTCCTTTTACTCGCACCCTCGCGGAAGGAGGAGGCTATGCACTGCTCGCGGGTGGAGCGGCAATCACGCTCACCACGGCGGCCCTCGCGCTCTGGTCGGCACGACGCTTCCTCCGCGCGCCCGCGGGAATCGCGATGGGAATGACCACCGGGGTGCATACACAACCCGCCGGCCTCGCCTTCGCGAACGAGGCCGCGCCGGACGAATCGCCCAACCTCGGGTACGCGAGCGTTTCGCCGGTCGCGACGGTCGGGAAGATCCTCCTCGCGCAGCTCCTCTTGAGCTAGGCCCCGGGAAATCGCGCAGAGCTCGGCTCGAGATCGCCTATCCTTGTCCCGCCCACAAATCCCCGGAGGGACACATGCAAAGCGTCCGCGTATCACTCATGTCGGCCTTGATTCTTCTTGGCGCGGTCCCGGCGGCGAACGCCACCGTCACGTTGGTTTCACAGCAACGACAGGTCACCACCTTCGCCACGTTGAATCCCGGCGGTGGCGGCGAGAACCTCTTCTCGAGCGACCTCGTGCAATCACTCAACGCGGGACCGTTCGAGGAGAGCGCGATCTGCCACGTCGGTCAGTCGGGCAACCAGGCGGACGGCATCGCGACCCAGAGCTCGAGCATCTCCCCAGGTGGGATCACCGCCGCCGGCATGACCGACGCACACGGAGAGATCTCCGGAAGCACGGAGTTCGCGGAGGGACTTGGCGCCTCACGCCTCTTCAGCGACTTCTCCGTCGACGCGCCGACCCTCTGCGTGGTCTCGGGCCACTTGATCGCCGGCGGTAACGGACGCGCGCACGTTTCGATCCAAGGGCCGCCCGGACTCATCGTCGATCACTACAAGCAAAACGGAGAGGAGACGATTCAGGAATCGCTCCAACTCGCCCCTGGGACCTACCACGTGGTGCTCGGAGCCTCCGGCTATGGTCAGGCGCTCCCGAACGGCGGCGGCAGCCCATCGTCGGGTAGCTATGACATCACGCTGAGCTTCCCCACCTCGTCGGTCGTGGACGCGACGCGAGGCGAGGTCGTGTCGGTGGCGCCCAATCCGACGCGCGGCATGACGCGCATCATGCTTCGCGATCCCGCGCGCGTCGGCGAGCCGATCACGCTCGTGGCACTCGACGGGCATCGCGTGACGCAGCTCGGCCTCGCCGGCGCAACGGAGACGACCTGGGATGGGCGTGACGCGAGCGGGGCGCTTCTCCCCGCGGGGGTGTACTTCCTCTGCGTCGGCGCGAAGGTGGAGTCGCGCGTCACCCTGCTAAGGTAGAGTTCCCGCCGCCGCGCGCGGGGGGCTTGGATCAGCCCGGCGGCAACGAGTCGTCGATCGACGTCAGCACCTTCGCGATGTCGGTCGGTTCCGCCAACTCCGCGTGGATCTCGTTCGCCGCGTCCTCCACGCCGAGCCTCGCCGCCACGCGCTTGAGCAGGCGAAGCGTGTGCGTCGACTCCTGCTCCGCCAAGAGGTCGATCTGAAGATTCAGCATCGCCCGTCGGTCGGCGTTCCGCGTGATGCGGTTCTGGCTGATCAGGACGAAGATCGAGAGGAAGATCATCTCGAGCGTGACGATGAAGGTGAGGAGCGGGAAGGGATAGGGATCGCGCGGTACCACGCCCTGCACGACGCCGCTGTTGACGACGATCCAGAGCGCGAAGACGATCGCGTGGGCGAGGGCGAAGGTTCCGGTGCCGGTCACACGCCCGACGAGCTGCGCGAAACGCTCACCTCTCGTGCGTTCTTTGGCGGCTGCGGATTGCATGTCGGAAATCGCGGTCACATTGCTGGCGAGAGGCGCGTCAGACTCCCCGGCGCTTCCGGCAGAATCGCGGTTCGTTCGCTTCGGGTTTCCATTTCGAGGTTGATCAAGCATTCGGAGTTTTCATGCGTGCCGGCTGGAGGCCAGGGTGGTCGCTTCCACCCTGGCCTTCAGACGCGAAATCCGCCCTAGCGACGATCACGCCATCCGCGGCGCGCGGCCTGGGCATGACCTTCGGGGTCGCCGAACCAGCCGCCGTGGCCCTCGTGCTCCATCGCGCGTCCTCCGCCATTACCGCGGCTCTGGGTTCGGTCACGGTCGACCTCCCAGTCGCGGTCGTTGCGTGAATCGCGAGCGGTGCTCCAGTCGCGAGCGTCCCTCCACTCGCGACCATCGCCCCACTCGCGACCTCCGTTCCGATCGCGATCGCGCGACCGGCCTTCGTTCCATTCACCGGACCAACCCTGGTCGCCTCGGCCATTCCAGCCGCGAGGCTCGTTCCAGTCGCCGTCGCGATCGCGCATGCGCATCCCCTCGCGCTCTTCCCATGCGCGACGCCCCTCGTCCTGGTAGTCCGGCGGAGTGGGCCAGCCCTGCCGGTCGCGGCCACGATCGTGGTCGTATCGGCGCGAGTCGTCGCTTACGAAGCGCCCCTGCTCGTCGCGCGGCGGCATCACGGAGTACCGGTCGTTCCAGTCGCGCCGGGACCGATCGTTCTGGTCGTAGTTACCTCGACTGCGCGGCATATAACGATCGTCGTACTCGTCGCCGGTGAAGCGGTCGTAGGCGTCGTCGCGCTCGCGCATCGGGCTTCGTCGCCCCTGGCGGTCATAATCGTGCTGTTCGTCGCTCATGAACCGTCCATGCTCGTCCCGCTCACGTGCGTTGCTGTTCCTAGGCATACTTCCCTCGCCTTCTGTTTGATTGGGTTTCGAGAGGCGCTTCGCGAGCTCGGCGGCGATCTCTTCCTCGATGCCGGTGTCGACGATGAGCTCGAGGCAGATGCGGCGCGCGACCTCGGCCTTGTCCTTCGCCTCGGGATAGGTCGCGAAGAGCTGCTCAACCGCGCGACGGTCCTTCGATAGGAGAGCAATCGGGTCGCCGGTCTGCGCCGCGGCCTTGGCGGCGTGTTTCGCAGGCGCCGCGTGCTTCTGCTTGCCGTGCTTCTTCTGCTTGTTCAGCCGTCCATGCGCGCCTACCACGGGGTCCTCCTTCCGGCGTCGTTGCCGGTCACTGCGTCGTCCACTCGGGGGAACAGGCAAGCTCCGGGCCAGCCGATCGTCGGGCGTTGGAGCGCGGCAATAGCGGCCTCGCCGCTGAGCTCTTCTGGGGCGTCTTGTAGAAAGCACAGGGGCGGGGAAACTCTTACAAGCTCGAGACGCCGAGCAGCCGCGGGCGCGTCTCTGCTGCGAACCGGTCCAGGCCTCGCACACCGGGGACCCGCATTTTTCGCGGGATTTCGCTCTTCTCGGGCACTCCGGCTACCTTCCCACCGACGTTGCCGCTCTCGTGGTCGGGTGCTACTCTCGCGCGTGGCGCGCCGGTTGGAACCCCGAGCCGGCGCTAGGCAACACCGCAGCCAGAGGAACCCATGTCGAATCCGCACGAAGACCGCTTGGCCCCCGCCGATCGCTTTCTCGACCGACACCTCGGACCTCAACCAAAGGACCTCCCGAGCATGCTCTCGGCCGTCGGCGCGCGAAGCCTCGACGGGCTGATCGAGGAGACGATCCCGCCCGCCATCCGCATGAAGGGCGAGCTGGACCTCCCCTCCCCCAAGACCGAAGGCGAGGTGCTGGCGGAGATGCGCGCGCTCGCGGCGAAGAACAAGATCGCGCGCTCGTATCTCGGCTATGGCTACTCCAACTGCATCACGCCGGGGGTCATTCAGCGGAACATCCTCGAGAATCCGGGCTGGTACACGCAGTACACGCCGTACCAGGCGGAGATCTCGCA
>CAZZAH010000249.1:0-2429 GCA_964652115.1 uncultured bacterium
CGACACGCTGCGCGCGTTCCAGACGCATCTCGAGCGGGCGCCCTCCGCGTTCCACCAGATGTTGCTCGCGCTCGACTGCTACCTCGGTGTGCGGCAGGAGATCGTGATCGTGGGGTCGCGGGATGCCGCGGAGACACGTGCGTTGCTCGAGACGTTGCGTTCGGACTTCCTGCCCCTCGCGGTCGTCACGCTGCGCGATGGCGCGGCGACTCTGCCGCTCCACGAAGGGAAGGAGATGGTGAACGGAAGCCCCACCGCGTATCGGTGCGAGAACATGGCGTGTGGCGCTCCGGTGACGAGCGCGGAGGCGTTGCGGACACTCGTGACGGGGCAGGGGCACTCGTAGCTCTCGGCCCCCTTCCTTTCCGGCGAGCAACTTCCGCCTTGAGCAACCGCGGCATCGTGGCCGATAGTCAAACACGCGCTCACGCGCGAACCCATGACAGCACCACTCTCCGAAACGCTACGGCGGCTCATCCTGCTGCCGCTCCTGGCCCTCTTCGTCTTCGGGACGGTGGGTGGGAGCGCGCACGTCCTCTGCCTCGGCTCCGATGGCCACGTGGAGATGGAGGTCGGCCGGTTCGGCACCTGCCGCGATGGCGCCGTTGACTCGTTCGCGGCGGAGGTCTCGGCGGCGATGGGCTTCTCCTCGGCCGACTCGCACTGCGGCGATTGCCGCGACCTTCCGCTCGACCGGCACTCGCTCGGCTCCTCGCGCCATGGACGCGATCCGAACGAGAGCATCGCGGTGACCGCGGCATTCCCGAGCGCACTGCCGCGATGCGTCTACGCGCCTGCCAGCTTTACCCACGCCGCCGTCGTCGATCCTCCTCGCGCACGCTGCCCCGAGAGGCTCGCCCTAAGGATCTGATCCCGCCTCCTCCCCTCGCCGACACGCCACGCCCGCGGCTCCCGCGCGGCCAGGCCTGAAGCATTCCGGAAGGAGGATCCCTATGCACCCGCGCCTCAGTGCGGTGCTGCTGCTCTTGCCGCTGGTCGGCTGCGCGCATGCACCGCGATCGGAAACGTTAGGGTCGCGACCCCTCGCGCGAGCGGAGAGCTCCGCGTTGGCGTCGTTGATCGATGCCGAATCCACGCTCGCCGCGCCGGCGGAGCTCCACGAAGCGGACGCCGTGCGCCTCGCGCTTCATGCCAATCCCGCGCTACGTGCCGCCGCGTTCGAGCTGCTCGCCCTCGACGCGGAGGCGAAGCAGGCCGGCGCCCTCGCCAATCCCGAGCTCGGCTTCGAGCTCGAGTCATTCGGCGGAACGGGCGCGACGCGCGAGCTCGACGCGGCCGAGAGCACGCTCCGTCTCTCGCTTCCGATCGAGCCTTGGGGCACGCGAGGACTGCGCGGCGCCGTGGCGTCACGCGCCCGCGAGAGCGCGGCGTGGGAGCTCGAGGCGGAGCGCCTTCGCGTCGCGAGCGGAACGAGGCGGGAGTTTCACGCGGTGCTTCTCGGGCAGGAGCGCGCGGCGCTTTTGGTCGAGCTCGCATCGCTGGCCGAGAGCGCGGTTGAAGCGGTCGCGGCGCGCGTGACCGCGGGCAAGGTGTCCCCGGTCGAGGACTCGCGCGCGCGCATCGCGCTCTCGACTGCTCGGCTCGAGGCGGATCGCGCGGGAACCGAGCTCGAGCTCGCGCGCAGGCGCCTGGCGGCACGATGGGGCGCGACGGAGCCCGGCTTCCAGCGCGCGGTGGCGCGCGGAGACTCTTCCGTGGCCTTGCCTGAGTGGAGCTCGCTCGCCTCGACCTTGGCATCGAGTCCGGAGCTTCGCGCCGAGGAGCAACGAGCCGAGCGACGGCGCATCGAGGCCCGACTTGCCTCACGCGAGTCGATTCCGAAATTCGTCGTGAGCGGCGGCGTGCGTCACCTGGCCGAGTCGGACGAAAACGACTACCTCGCCGGGGTTGCCCTGGAGCTTCCTCTCTTCGATCGACGGCGTTCGAACGCCGCGGCGGCACGTGCGCGCGCCTCGCAGGCCACGCTCGCGCTCGACGCGCGATCGATCGAGCTCCGCCTCTCGTTACGCGACGCGTACGACCGCGCTTCGAGCGCGATTCACGAGCTTCGCCTGCTCCGCACCGAGAGTCTGCCGGCGGCTCGTTCGACCTTGGAATCGGTGCTCGACGGATATCGCGTCGGTCGTTTCGCGCTGTTCGATCTCCTCGACGTGCAGCGCGCCTACTTCGAGCTTCGACAGCGCGAGCTCGAGTCGCTCGCCGCCTACGGCGATGCGCGTGGCGAGCTCGAACGCATCTCGGGAGTCGCGATCGACGCGGTCCCGTCCACCAGCGAAGGGGAGGAATCGCGATGAAGCACCTACTCTGGACCGCGCTCTTGCTCTCGCTCCTCGGCTGGGGCTGCGCGAGCGGAGATCACGAGCATGGCGCCGAGGCGGCCCACGCCGAGCACGAAGGCCACGCTGAGC
>CAZZAH010000249.1:2529-6633 GCA_964652115.1 uncultured bacterium
CGCGGCGCAGATCGAACGCGCGGGCATCGAGGTCGCGTTGGCCGAGGCGGGGGAGCTCCACCTCGGCATTCGACTCACCGGCACGGTCGAGCTCGACGCCGACCAGGTCGCCCACGTCGTGCCGAAGGTGGCGGGCGTGGTGCGTGAGGTGCGAGCGCTCCTCGGCGATCGCGTGCGCCGCGGGCAAGTGCTCGCGACGATCGAGAGCCGGGAGCTTGCCGACGCGAAGGCGGGATTTCTGGCGGCTCGAGAGCGCCTCACGCTCAGCGAAGCGGCCTTCGCGCGTGAGGAGGCGCTTTGGCAGAAGCGCATCTCGGCCGAACAGGACTTCCTGAACGCGCGACAGGCTTTGTCCGAGGCGAAGATCACCCTTCGCTCGCACGAGCAGCAGCTTCACGCGCTCGGCCTCGATGCGGGCGACCTAAGGGCGGTGAGCGCGGATGCGGGCCTCACCGCTTACTCGATCGTATCGCCGCTCGACGGTGTGGTGATCGCGAAGCACATCGCGACCGGCGAGTTCTTCCGCGACGACCACGCCGCCTTCACCGTGGCCGATCTCTCGAGCGTGTGGGTCGAGCTCGACGTCTATCCGAAGGACCTCCCCTCGGTGCGGCCCGGCATGACGGCGGAGATCTTCTCCGAGGAGGACGAGGCTCCTCTGCGCGGCACCGTGGCCTACGTCGGCCCGATGGTCTCCGAGGAGACGCGCACCGTGCCCGCGCGGATCGTACTTCCCAACGCTGAGGGGCGGCTTCGCCCCGGCCTCTTCGTCACCGCGCGCATCGCGTCCGAGGAGGTTCGCGTGCCGGTGATGATTCGACGCGACGCTCTTCAACGCGTCGAGGGCGACGCCGCGGTCTTCGTTCGCACCGATGACGGCTTCAACCTTCGTTCGGTCACGGTCGGGCGCACCGATGACGCCTGCGCGGAGGTCCTGACCGGACTCGAACCCGGCGAAAGCTACGTCACGCGCGGCTCCTTCGTCTTGAAGGCGGAGCTCGGGAAGGCAGAGGCGAAGCATGTGCACTAAGCGGGGAGGTTCACGATGCTAGAGCAAGCGCTGCACTTTTCCTTGCGCCGGCGGCTCCTGGTCGTCATCGCCACCGCGGCCCTCGCGGCGATCGGGCTCTTCTCTTTCACGCGGCTTCCGATCGACGCGGTGCCCGACATCACGAATCGCCAGGTGCAGGTCAACACCGAGCTCGCCGGCTTCTCGCCGGTCGAGGTGGAGCAGCAGATCACGTTTCCGATCGAGAGCGCGCTGTCCGGGATTCCGGGTCTCCTGTCGACGCGCTCGCTTTCGCGGAACGGCTTTTCGCAGGTGACGGCGATCTTCCGCGACGAGGTCGACGTCTACTTCGCGCGGCAGCAGGTGGCGGAGCGGCTGAACGAAGCGCGCGAGAGTCTGCCTCCCGGGGCCGAGCCGGCGATGGGCCCGATCTCGACCGGGCTCGGCGAGGTCTTCATGTGGACGGTCGAGTTCGCGCCGCCGCGTGAAGGGCAATCCGAGGGTCCGGGCTGGCAGTCGGACGGCGCGTACCTCACGCCCGAAGGCGAGCGGCTGACGACCGACCTCGCGCGCGGCACCTACCTTCGCACGGTGCAGGACTGGATCGTCCGTCCGCAGCTCAAGGGAGTGCCCGGCGTGGCCGGCATCGACGCGATCGGCGGCTATGTGCGGCAGATGCACATCGAGCCCGACCCGCGGCGGCTCCTCGCGCAGCGGCTCTCCTTCCATGACGTGATCGAGGCGCTCGAGCGAAACAACCTCAGCACGGGCGCGGGCTATGTCGAGCGGAACGGCGAGTCGTATGTCGTGCGCTCCGACGGAAGGCTCACGCAGCGGGCCGACATCGAGGGAATCGCGGTGGGCACGCGCGATGGCGTGCCCGTCCGCCTTCGCGATGTGGCCAACGTCGGGCTCGGACGCGAGCTTCGCACCGGCAGCGCGAGCGAGAACGGCCGCGAGGTCGTGGTCGGAACCGCGCTCATGCTGATGGGCGAGAACAGCCGCACGGTGGCGGCTGCGGTCGAGCGGCGTGTGGTCGAGATCGAGCGCACGCTGCCTCCCGATGTACGCGTGAAGCCGGTCCTAAACCGCACCAAGCTGGTCGACGCCACGCTTCACACCGTGACGAAGAACCTGGCGGAAGGCGCGCTCCTCGTCATCGTCGTGCTCTTCGCGCTGCTCGGGAACATGCGTGCGGCGTTGATCGCGGCGCTGGCGATTCCGGCCGCGATGCTTCTGACCGCAAGCGGCATGCTTCGCCTCGGGATCAGCGCGAACCTGATGAGCCTGGGCGCGATCGACTTCGGCCTGATCGTCGACGGCGCGGTCATCATCGTCGAGAACTGTCTGAGGCGATTGGGGGAGAAGCAGCATGCGCTCGGTCGAACGCTGACGCGCGCGGAAAGATTGATCGAGGTGAAGGCAGCGAGCCAGGAGATGATCCGTCCTTCGGTCTTCGGGCAGGCGATCATCATCCTGGTCTATGTGCCGATCCTCGCCCTGACCGGCGTCGAGGGGAAGATGTTCCACCCGATGGCGCTGACCGTGATCCTGGCGTTGGGTGCTGCCTTCGTGCTCTCACTCACCTTCGTTCCCGCGATGGTCGCGCTGCTCGTGACCGGCCGCGTGCGCGAGCAGGAGAACGCGGTCATCGCGTGGGTGAAGCGGCGGTACGAGCCGACGCTGCTGTTCGCGCTCAAGCGGAGACGCCTCGTGCTCGGGCTGGCGGCGGCGGCCTTCGTGGGCTCGCTCGCGCTCTTCACGCGCCTGGGCCAGGAGTTCGTGCCGACGCTCGACGAAGGCGACATCGCGATCCACGCCATGCGCATCAACAGCACCTCGCTCACGCAGTCGACCGAGATGCAGCTTCAGGTCGAGTCGACCATCGCGCGCCTGCCCGAGGTCGAGAGCGTCTTTTCGAAGACCGGCACCGCGGAGGCGGCGTCCGATCCGATGCCGCCCAACGTCTCCGACACCTTCGTGATTTTGAAGCCGCGGCGCGACTGGCCCGACCGCGGAAAGAGCAAGGCGGCGTTGATCGAGGAGCTCGAGCACGCGCTCGGCGAGCTGCCGGGCAACAACTACGAGCTGACGCAACCGATCGAGATGCGCTTCAACGAGCTGATCGCCGGCGTCCGGAGCGATCTCGCGGTCAAGATCTACGGCGACGACTTCGAGTTGATGCGCGCGACCGGCGAGAAGATCGCGAACGAGCTTCGCGCGGTTCGCGGCGCGGCCGACGTGCGCATGGAGCAGATGGAAGGGCTGCCGATGCTCGACTTCGTGATCGACCGTGAGGCGCTGGCGCGGCATGGCCTCAGCGTGGCCGACGTGCAGGAGGTGATCGCCGCGGCGGTCGGTGGGCAACCCGCGGGGCAGGTCTTCGAAGGGGATCGTCGCTTCGACCTGGTGGTCCGCTTGCCGGAATCGCTGCGCGCCGATCCGGAGCAGCTGGTCGATCTGCCGATTCCGCTGCCGCAGGCGGAGGAGCGCGCGGGCGGCTCCGACTTCGCGGCGATGGGCGACGCGCTCGAACTGGTCGGGACGCAGAGCGCGGCGCACGGCGGCCCCGCCTTCATTCCTCTCGGTGAGGTCGCGCACATCGAGCTGACCGAAGGGCCGAGCCAGATCGGCCACGAGAACGGTAAGCGGATGGTGGTGGTGCAGGCGAACGTGCGCGGCCGCGACCTCGGCGGCTATGTCGAGGAAGCCGCGCGGCGCGTGCAAGAACGCGTGCAGGTGCCGAGCGGCTACTGGCTCGGCTGGGGCGGGCAGTTCGAGAACCTGAAGGCGGCGCGCGAACGACTCGCGTGGGTCGTGCCCGGCTGCTTCGTGCTGATCTTCCTGCTCCTGATCGGCGCGCTCGATTCGCCACGTCGCGCCCTGCTCGTGTTCAGCGGCGTGCCGCTCGCTTTGACCGGCGGCATCTTCGCGCTCTGGGTGAGAGGGCTGCCCTTCTCCATCTCGGCCGCGGTCGGCTTCATTGCGCTCTCGGGCATCGCGGTGCTGAACGGGCTCGTGATGGTGAGCTGCATCCGGCAGCTTCGACTCGACGGCGCGACGCCGGACGACGCGCTCTTCCAGGGATCGCTGCG
>CAZZAH010000250.1:0-6628 GCA_964652115.1 uncultured bacterium
CTGAGGAGCAGAAGCCCCGGCACCGCGCAGGAGGCGCTCATCCAGGCGAGCCCGAGCCTGCCGCGCCGCGCCGCGAGCAGCGCAAGCACTCCACAAGCGCCGAACGCGATCGCGACGGCGGGAAGGAGCCGAGGCAACTCCGGGACACGCTTGACCTCATGGACGATCGGAAGCGCGAGCGCCACCAGTGCGAGCAGCGCAATCCCCAACAGCTGCCCCGCGAGCACGAGAACGTCCCTCTTCTCCTCGCGTGCGTTCAAGGCCTGGCCGCTCGCGCCGGTCAGGATCGCGAGCAGCGGGAGGAGCGGCACCACGTAGCCTGGAAGCTTGCTCGAAGAGAGCGAGAAGAAGCCGAAGATGGCGAAGGTCGCCACCACCAGCGCGCGCGTGGCGCTCGGACGCTTCACGGCTTGCGCGATCGCCCGCGTTCGCGCGAGTAGGAGGCCGCACCAAGGTAGAAATCCAAGCAAGATCACCGGCAGATAGTACCAAGGCGGCCCGCTTCGCTTGAGCGTCGGCTGGGTCAGGCGTTCGAACGACTCGGTCAGCAGCGCGTAGCGAAGGAAGCCGGGTTGCCGCGCCTCCACCATCCAAAGCCAAGGTCCGACGATCGCGGCGAAGAGGAAGAGATGCTCGAGCCGAAACGAACGCGGCCAGCCGCCAGCGCGTCCCTCACTGGTCGCACCGGCCGGAGGCTGCGCGAGGTGGAGCGCGAGCCATCCAAAGGCGGCGAGGATGAGCCCGATCGGCCCCTTCATCAAGACCGCGAAACCCGCGGCCCCCCACGCGCCGGCGTAGCCGAATCGGCCGCCTCGACGACCGAGCTCCATGCTCGTCCACGAAAGCAACACCAGTGCGGTCAGGGGAAGATCGAAGATCACGCAGCGCGCAAAGCCTAAGAAAAGGGGCGCCACCGCCAGCACCATCACGCTCCGCCACGCCACGCTTCGGCCGAACAGGAGCCGCGCGAATCGATAGGTCAGAAGCAGCGTCGCCACGCCCGCGAGGACGCTCGGCAGTCGCGCCGCGACCTCGTTCAGTCCGAACAAAGCGAACGACGAAGCAATGGCCGCGAAGAGGAAGGCGGGCTTGTCGAGGTAAGGGAGCCCATGCAGCGTCGGCAAGATCCAATCGCCGCTCCGTAGCATCTCGCGCGCGACGTTGGCGTTTCGCCCCTCGTCGGGATCGATGAGAGGCATGCCCATCACGGAGACCAGGGTCAGCGCGGTCAACGCGAGGACGACGAGCGCTTCTCTCCGCGCCCGCGCGCTCGAGTCCACGGGCGGGGTTGATGCGCTCGGCGCGTGCTTAGCTTGCGCATTCACCGTGAAGAAATGGAGGCGCCACCCGGATTTGAACCGGGGAATAACGGTTTTGCAGACCGTCGCCTTACCACTTGGCTATGGCGCCTCACGGCGGAGGGAGAAGTCGATCGCGGCAACCAGGCGGCCCCAGGAGCGGGGATCCAAGCGCCGAAGCCGGGACTTTCGCGGAGCAAGAAAATGGAGCGGGAGACGAGATTTGAACTCGCGACAGCCACCTTGGCAAGGTGGTGCTCTACCGGGCTGAGCTACTCCCGCTCACTGAGCTGTTTCGATCTCGCACTTCTGGCCCGAGGATTCGCACCGCGCGCAACGCTCTGAGCATCGTGCGCCGCATCGCTCCCCGTCCAAGGCTCGCGCATCTTACGAGACGATTTTCCAAAGTGTCAACCCGGACTTTCGTCTCACCCAAGCCTCTATCGAATCGGTCCCGGCGCTTCTTTCGCTCGATGTTGGAAGCGCTCGCGCGCGACCTCATTTTGCCTTCGCCGCGCTCGAGCTTCGCTCCTATGCTGCCCCGCGAGCTGGCCGATCGGCGCGCCAGCGAGCTCGCACCCTGAAGCACGAGGCCAAGTGGCGCTCAGAGTCCTCAAGTTCGGTGGCACCTCGGTCGAGACGCCGAGCCACATTCTCGCGGTCGCGCGCCGCATTCTTCGCTTCCATGAAGCGGGCGATCGCGTCGTGGTGGTCGTCTCCGCCATGGGTCAGTCGACCGACGAGCTGATTCGGCTGGCCGAACGGGTGAGCCGCGCGCCCAAGCGCCGCGAGCTCGACATGCTCCTGACCGCGGGCGAGCGAATCGCGATGGCGCTCCTGGCCATGGCGCTCGAGTCGCTCGGTTGCGCCGCCATCTCCTTCACCGGCTCGCAGAGCGGAATCCTGACCGACGACCGCCACTTCGACGCGCGCATCCAGACGATTCGTCCCGGCCGCATCGAGCAGGAGCTCGAGCGCGGCCGCGTCGTGATCGTGGCGGGCTTCCAGGGCGTCTCCCCCGTCAGCAAGGAGATCACCACCCTGGGGCGAGGCGGCAGCGATACCACCGCGGTCGCGCTCGCGATCAAGCTCGGCGCCGAGGTTTGCCAGATCTTCACCGACGTGCCTGGCGTCTTCTCCGCCGATCCTCGCGTGGTGGCGGGCGCGCGACCGATCGCCGAAATCGCCTATGAGCCGATGATCACCTTCTCGCACCTCGGCGGCCGCGTGCTCTTCCGCCGCGCCGCGATTCTGGCGCGACGTCACGGCCAGCGCGTGGAGGTCTTGAGCACGCGGGAGGATCGACCGGGCACGTTCATCCCGAGCCGAAGCGCTGACACCGCACGCACGCCGTTCCGAGAGGAGGATGGACCGATGGAGGGAGACAAGATCCTGGGAGTGGCGCTCGAGTCGCCGGTCATCTGGGTGCGCGTGA
The DNA here is from genome assembly GCA_964652115.1 of uncultured bacterium. Lineage (GTDB taxonomy): Bacteria > Eisenbacteria > RBG-16-71-46 > CAIMUX01 > CAIMUX01 > JADJQY01. Next base: position 2,734 of record CAZZAH010000250.1, read on the forward strand.
TCGCACCTCCGCTCACGCGCGTCGAGCTTCCCGCGGAGAGCGCTCTTCCCTTCCTGACCTTTCGGCGAACGCGCCTCCCGGACGACTCGATCTTCATTGAGTGGACCGCGCTGCCCGACGCGGGCGGTGAAGCATGGCTCTCGCCTTCGTCGTGGCCGGCGGGCACGACCTTCGCCGTCGATCGCGCGGTCGCGCTGGTGTCGATCGTCGGTGAAGCGGTGCTCGCGGATGCCGACCTGCTTCGCCAAGTCGAAAGCCTGCTCGCGAGCGCGGGGACCCCGCTCCTCGCGTCCCACACCGGGAGCCTCTCGCTCTCGCTCCTCGTGCCGGTCGCGGTCGGCGACACGGTCACGCGCTTGCTTCATCGCTCGTTGATCGAGCGGAGCGCGTCCTAGCGCGGCTCTGTGCTACCCTCGCGACTTAATCTTTGAACCGGCGCCCCGCGCCGCGAGCCTGAACGCAAGCGAAGGACTGCCATCCATGAGCGACATTGACCCGCCTCTCGAATCGAGTACCGAAGCCCGCGACTTCATCCGCGACGTCGTCCGCGACGACCTGGCGAAGGGCAAGCACAAGACCGTCGTCACGCGCTTTCCGCCCGAGCCGAACGGTTACCTCCACATCGGCCACGCGAAGTCGATCTGCTTGAACTTCGGGGTGGCCCGCGATTTCGGCGGCCGATGCCACCTTCGCTTCGACGACACCAATCCGCTCAAGGAAGAGCAGGAGTACATCGACGCGATCGAGAGCGACATGCGCTGGCTCGGCGTCGATTGGGGCACGCATCTCTACCATGCGTCGGATTACTTCGAGCAGCTCTACGAGTGGGCCATCGTGCTGATCGAGGCGGGCAAGGCCTTCGTCGACGATCACTCGGCCGACGAGATCCGCGAGCATCGCGGCACCTTGACCGAGCCGGGCAAGAACAGCCCGTGGCGCGATCGAACCGTGGAAGAGAACCTCGACCTCTTCCGCCGGATGCGGGCGGGCGAGTTCCCCGATGGCACGCGCGTGCTTCGCGCCAAGATCGACATGGCCGCGGGCAACATCAACCTTCGTGACCCCGTGCTCTATCGCATCGTGCACGCGACGCATCCGCGGACCGGCGACGCCTGGTGCATCTATCCGACCTACGACTACACGCACGGTCAGTCGGACGCGATCGAAGGCATCACGCACTCGATCTGCACCCTTGAGTTCGAAGATCATCGTCCGCTCTACGAGTGGTTCCTCGACAACCTGCCGGTGCCGGCGCGCCCGCGTCAGTACGAGTTCGCGCGCTTGAACCTGACCTATACGGTGATGTCGAAGCGCTTCCTCCGCCGACTCGTCGAGGAGAAGCGAGTGCGCGGCTGGGACGATCCGCGCATGCCGACCATCGCGGGCATCAGGCGCCGCGGCTTCCCCTCCGAGGCGATCCGGAAGTTCGCCGACATGATCGGTGTGGCACGCCGCGCGAGCGTGGTCGACATCGCGATGCTCGAGTTCTGCGTGCGCGAGATCCTGAACGCGCGCTCCGAGCGACGCATGGCGGTGCTCCGGCCGCTCAAGGTCGTGATCACGAACTATCCGGAGGGACAGGCCGAGGAGTTCGACGCGGTCAACAACCCGGAGGAGGAAGCGGCGGGCACGCGGAGGATCCCGTTTGCGCGCGAGCTCTGGATCGAGCGCGAGGACTTCATGGAGGAGCCGCCGAAGAAGTTCTTCCGCCTATCGCCGGGACGCGAGGTGCGGCTGCGCGCGGCCTACTTCATCACCTGCAATGAGGTGATCAAGGACGCGGGCGGCGAGGTGATCGAGCTTCGGTGCACCTACGATCCCGCCACGCGAGGCGGAAGCTCGCCCGATGGTCGTTCGCCCAAGGCGACGCTTCACTGGGTCTCTTGCGCGCACGCCGTGCCCGGTGAGGTGCGCATCTACGAGCATCTCTTCGCGCGGCCCGACCCGGGCGCGGAGAACGATCTGCTCGAGGACATGAATCCGCAGTCGGAGACCGTGCTGACGAGCTGCTGGCTCGAGCCGTCGCTCGCGCGCTTTCCGGTCGGCACCTGCGTGCAGTTCGAGCGGCTCGGCTATTTCTGCCTTGATCCCGACTCGGCCGCAGAGCGGCAGGTGTGGAATCGGACGATCACCCTGCGCGACACCTGGGCGAAGGTGCAGAAGCAGGGCTAGCGGTCAGGGATGACGCGGGCCGCGGGCTCGGCTCACGAACTCGATCTGGTAGTAGTTGAACGCCTCCGAGTAAAAGACCGGGTCGCGGGCGTCGCCCAATGCCTCGATCGGCGCGGCAGCCCACGCGGGCCGCGAGTCGCTTCGAAGGAGCACCGCGGCCGCGGCCGCGCGGACGATCGGGTGCGCATCCTCGAGCGAAGCAGTCAGCAACGACCACGCTTCAGTGTGCTCGGGAGGAAAGCGGCCGAGTGCGAGGAGCGCTTCCGCCCTCACGCTATCGTCGGTGCCGCCAACGAGCGAACGAAGCGACGGCATGACATCCAGGCCGCGCTCTCCGCGACGACCTAACGACTCAATCGCGCAGGTTCGTACGCGATGGCTCGGGTCGTCGAGGAGTGGCAGCAGATCGCGCCGCAGCTCCTCGCTCGATAGCTCGAGGCGCCCGAGCGCGAGCGCGCTCCACGCACGAATCAACGCCGAGCTGTCGGCGAGAAGCGGCGCCAGCTCACTCGATGCGAGTGAGCGACCCCACTCGCCCTGGTTGAGCGCCTCCAGCACGCCGAGTCGCGCCTGGCGTGACTCGGCGTGAAGCGCCTCGCGAGTGATCTCGACGCCAGCGGCCCACCGGCCTCTGGCACTCTCTTCGTACAGAATTTCCGCGGCGCGCTTGCGCACCTTCGGATCGACGTCGCGGAGCCCCAAGCGTAGGCCCGCGATCGCCTGCTCTTCACTGGGAGCCGGCGCCAAGGGGGCCCTACGTGTAAAGTCGTGACCCTGCGGCCCGCAGAGCTGATTGAGCGCCCATCGACGAAGATCGCTCGGGCCAACGCGAAGCATCCGAAGAGAGGCCTCGGCTGGAACATCGTCGCTCCTCCCGATCACCTTGATCGCGCGAAAGACGACGACCGCTTCGGCATCCTCCGCTTGCTCGAAGAGCTGAAACAAACGGGGCAGCGTTGCGAGGGCGTCATCTTCGAACTCCCCAATCGCGGCGGCCGCCTCGATCTGGGTGGCGCGATCGGCGGAATCGAGGAGGTTCGAGAAGCGCTGCAACAGCGCCTCGTCGCGCGAATGCGCCGTCAGCGTCGGATCGAGCTCGAGCATCGCGTCAAGCAAGGCCGCGGCCCCACTCGACTCCCCCGCGTGCAGCCCGCGGCGGATCTTCCACCGATTGCCCACGAATTCATCCGCTACCACCCAACACAGAAACGGCTCGCCGATCCTGGGCACGTAAACGGGGCACTCGAAAGCGCGCTCCAGGGTGGAGATCTCGGTGACGGGGTCTGGGTCGCCCTTCCACACGCGCGTCACCCTGACCCGAAAGACCGCGAGGCCGATGTCGACGTTCATCGAATCGCGGGGATCCGCTGCGAAGTCGAGGCGCTCGATCGGCAGGCACTCGAAGATCGCGCCGTCGCGATCCCATGCTTGCGACGGCGTTCCGAAACCCATGCACATCGCGCAAGCAGCGGCGACATCGAGCGTGCTCAGCAGACCGAGGATCGTCGCCAGCGCCAGCGCAGATTCGCCGACGATCCGCTGCACGGCGAGCAGTCGAACTGGATTTGGGCATTGGCGGCAACAGCTCACGGCCACGCTCCACTTCGGTGGTGGAATCGTGGATGACGATAGGCGTCGCCGCCGGATGTGACAAGCGGCGCGCCACTTCCGTGAGAAGGGGCGCGCCGCTCGTGTGAAGCGAGGAACGAAAGGGGTGGGTCTA
>CAZZAH010000251.1:0-6619 GCA_964652115.1 uncultured bacterium
CGAGGTTTTGGTTCATGGCGCGAGGACGGTCTTCCCACTCCTCGGGAAGAGCGTGCTGACGTACCGCGCGTCGCTCGCTGTTGGGGGCAATGCACGGGAGCGCGGGGTTGTTCCCGCGGGATTACAATGACGGCGGGCGGCATCGTTTCGGCGTGCGGTGGCCAAGACCGCGCCCTCGCTGATGCCAATCGCGTGATCCAAGGAGAGGCGGGCGGAGCGAATGAGCAAGGAAGTCGATCGGCTCGAAGAGCAGCTCGGGCGCGTGTTCGAGGGAGGGGCGTGGCACGGGCCATCGGTGCTCGAGTCGCTGGTCGGCGTGTCTGCGGACCAGGCGGCCGGCCACCCCATCGCCGGCGCGCACAGCATCTGGGAGCTCGTGCTTCATCTTGTTAGCGACTATGAGCTGGTGCTTCGGAGATTGGCTGGCGATGGGCGCCTGCTAACGCCCGCGGAAGATTGGCCCGCGTGTCCGGCACCGACCGAGGAGAACTGGCGACAGGCCGTGCAGGAGCTGACCCTACTGAACCAAAAGCTGCGGCAGGCAGTGCGCGACTTTCCGAGCGAGCGGCTAGACGGTCCGCTCGTCCCCGAGGTTCCGTACACCGCGTATACGCAGTTCATCGGTGTCACGCAGCACAACTTGTATCACCTGGGCCAGATCGCTCTGTTGAAGCGCGCGGTGGCCGAGACGACGACAGCGTAGAAGGGGGCCGGCCGAATCGCGTGGTCCGTCATCGTGCCATCAGCGCCCGGCGGATTCGGCGGCACCGACTCTTCGCTCATGCGGCGGCTCCTGCTCCAATCGACGGCGGGATCCCCGAGCCGCCGATCGGATCGCGAGGAACAGGATACGAGATTCTTCTGTCCACGATTGACATCTGTCCATGAAACGTGGACAACTGTGTTTTGTGGACAAGAAGAAGCCCCGTCAAGAGGACGCCTTGCTCCGAGAGGCGTTGCGAGCGATCCAAGTACCCAGCCTGGAGTGGGAGATCCTGGCATTAGAGCCGTCACTCGGCCCAAGCCGAGCCGATGCCCGAGTCCGACTCCGCATGGGGAAACACGAAGCCCTCCTTACCGTCGAGGTGAGGCGGGGGCTTCGGCCGGCGATGTTGGGCGCGCTAGTTCATCAGATCGCGGCCCACGGAGGAACGGGTCTGCTGGTGACCGACTATGTGTCGCCACCTCTTGCGGAGGATCTCCGCGCGCGAAACGTTCAGTTCATCGATGCCGCCGGGAACGTTTTCCTGAATCAACCGCCTCTCTTCGTCTGGGTCAAAGGTCAACGCCGGAACGACGAGGTCAGCAGACACGAGCCGGCCGGGCGCGCCTTCCAGACCACCGGCCTCCGGGTCCTGTTCACGTTGCTGTGTCGGCCAGAGGCGGTCAGCTTGCCGTACCGCGACATCGCACTGCTAGCGGGCGTGGCGCACGGAACGGTGGGCTGGGTGATGGCGGAGCTGCCGGGACTTGGGTTCCTGCTGGAGGTCAACAAGCGGCGGCGCCTGGTCGAGGGGAAGCGACTGCTCAAGGAATGGGTGGTCGCGTATGCCCGAAGCTTGCGACCGAAGCTCGCGCTCGCGCGATATCACTCTGACGCCCTGGATTGGACCCGGAAACTCGATGCCGGCAAACATGGATTCCTGCTCGGAGGGGAGCCCGCTGCAAGTCTCCTGACGAAGCATCTGCGCCCCGGGACCGCGACGTTCTACGCTCCGCGGCCGAGCGCGCGTTTCCTCACCGAGCACCGACTCCGACCGGATCGTGACGGTAACGTCGAACTCCTCCGGCAATTCTGGAACTTCGACGGCGAGGAAGCCGGGCTGGTCCCAGTTTTGCTCGTATACGCGGATCTGCTCGCGACGCGCGACGCACGATGTGCGGAGGTAGCACAGGAGCTGTATGGGCGGATCGCGAATCGATTTGAGTAACTGCGAGGCCCTTCGGCCACTCGCCGAATTGACCGCCGCGGTAACCGCGGCCTGGTCGGGCGGGCCTGCGTTGCTGGTCGGCGCGATGGCGCGTGATGTGCTTCTGACACACGCACACGGGCTCGCAGCCGAGCGCGCGACGGAGGACATCGACTTCGCGTTCGCCATCGAAGGCTGGACCTCCTACCAGGAGCTCCTCCGGGCCCTCGTTAGCGGCGGCGAGTTCGAAGTACACCGTCGAGTCGAGCATCGAATGACTATCAGAGGAGCTCTCAAAATCGATCTCCTACCGTTCGGAGGACTCGAGGGGAAGGATCGCCAGATCCGGTGGCCAGGCTCCGGTGGACCGACAATGAACGCCATCGGCTATCGCGAGGCAATGGCTGACGCGATCACCGTGGATCTTGTCGATGGCGCGAGCTGTTTGGTCGCTTCCATTCCCGGGCTCGCCATCCTCAAGCTCTTCGCGTGGTCTGATCGCGAAGAGCGGTTGCCGGGCAAGGACGCGAGCGATTTCTACTACGTGCTTCGGAACTACCCGGCCGCCGGAAACCACGGCAGGTTGTACACCGAAGCAGCGCACCTACTCGAAGACCCAGGCTTCGACTACGATCGTGCCGGCGCTTGGCTTCTTGGATGGGATGCTCGTGCGCTACTGAAGGCAGAGCAGAGCACCGGTGATAGCGCTCTCGATGCATTGCTCAGCCTGCTGGCGGAAGAAGTAGTTCCTGACGGCCCGCTGGCATTGGTTCGGGCGATTAGGTCGTCGGATCCGCAGCATGCGTACGACTTGCTGACGGCCTTTCATGCGGGGCTCATCGGGGATCAACTGCCTCCCGCGCGATTGGGACTGCGCTAAGATCCTGCCGGGCTTCGTGCGAACCTACGCCCCCAACCCCCGCCGAATCATCGGCAGCGCGCGCACCAGCTCATCCAACCACGCCATCAACGTCGCGTGATCTTCCGCCGGATCCGCCGGCGCCGGGATCGGACGATAGAAGTACTCCGCGCCGAGTCGAATCACCTGATCGTCGTTCAGGCTTCCGCCCGGGTTGTCATCGGTCGTCGCGTGACAATTTGCCTCGAGGTATGCCGCAGTCACGGAGTTGACGTAGTGCTGGCACTCGTCCATCTGTCCTTGATCGATCTGCGCCTTGATCCAATCGGCGACGGTCTGCATCGGATCCGGCGGCGCGTAGTCGGGCGGCAAGGCGTCGTCCGCGGACGGCTTCTCGAACCCAGGGCAACGCATCGTCACCGCGTAGCTCGTCACCTCTCCGTCCACCGAGAGCATGCCGAGCGGATAGGTCCGGCACGCCACCGGCCGCGCGCCGTGCAGGCTGCACCAGTTCATCCCCGTGTCGATCGACTCGCCGCCGACGGCCCGATGCACCGAAGCAAGGAACGGACAACGCGGTTCCTCGCTCGGGTCAGGCGTGGGCTGCATGATCATCTGCAGCGTCGGCAGACCGGTCGAGTGGCCGATCGAGAGATCGCCCCAGCGAACGCCGCGAGCCTGGAGTCGTTCGGCCATCGCGGGATTGCGCTCGAGGTGCCAGAGGATCCGCATCGCCTCGGGCGGCATGAGGAAGAGCGCCGTGTTGGAGCAGCAATGCTGCCCGCAACCGCGGCAGGAGAAGGCGAAGGGATCGCCGGGCTGAACCTCGTCCTCGGACTCGAAGACGTCGAAGAGCGAATCGTCGTTCACGCGATCCTCGTTGGGGAAGCCGTCCATCGTTGGAGGGCGAGCTTGCCCGAATCGGACCGCGAGGTCGAGCGGAGAGGCGGCGCGCGAGGGTGAACCGTCCGGCGGATCGGGGCTGCCCCGATGCCCCGACCTGCCGAACCGCGTTCTTATCGCGTGAGCGTGATGCGGCGGCTCGGCGTCCCGGCGCCCGCCAGATCGAGGAAGTAGACGCCCGAAGGCGCGAGGCGACCGGTGTCGTCGCGGCCGTCCCAGCGAAGCAGTTGCGAGCCCGCGTCGAGTCGGCCGTGGAGCAGCGTCGCGACCACACGCCCGCTTGCGTCGAGCACGCGCGCCGTCTGCTCGCCCGAGCGCGCGATGTCGAGCCGGACGTTGACCTCGCCGCTCGTCGGGTTGGGCCAAGGCTGACCCAGCGAGAGGACCGGCGCGTCCTCAACCGAGGAGGGCGACAGGCCAGTGACGAGCCACGGTCCATTCGGAGCGTTCAGATCGACTGTGACCAACTCGAACGCACCGTGGAAATAGCCGGCCCATCCGCCGGCGGGAGCGGTGCTCGAGAAATCAGCCAGGGTGAGCGCGTAGATGTGTCCGCCGAGGTGGCCCTTGCTCAAGGTCAGATAGCCGTCGGGGTTCGTCACCGTGAGGCCATGCTGCGCTTGATCGAACTGGACGAAGTTCGCCATCACGGTGCTGTTGCCGGTGCGGAAGACATCTTCGGTGACCTCGCCGACGGAGATGTCCCACGACACGATGTGACCGATCAATGAACCGACCGTGCCGTCGGTGGTGATGGTCCCACTGACGGTGACCCCGCCGTAGAACGAGAGCGGAACGAGCCGGTAGACGTTGCCGCTCGTCCGCGTCGCGGCGATGTACTCCACGTTGTTCGGCTGGTTGAGCGGAAGGAAGTCGAAGACCGCTCCGGCCATGTACATCGCTTGGCCGCCGGTGGCGTTGTAGCCGGTGAAGTCCGCCACCGCCACGCCGACATCCTGCTGCGGATTGGGAGAGCGGAAGAAGATGATCCCGCCGTCCTCGTAGCCGTCGAGCGAGGTGCGAACCAGGATGCGCGAGCCATCGCTCCGGACGTCACCGTACGACATGTTCACGGTGGTGGCCGGCGTGTAGCGCGCGAGCCCGGAGCTCGTGGTCAAGCTCACATCCCAGCCGGTAATGGTGGCGGTGTTGCCGGCGGTGGTGATCGTGCCGGTTGCCGTCATTGAGTAGGTCGGGGAATCGACGAAGGTGATCGGGCGGATCGGAAACACATTCGCGAGCGCGGACCCGATCGGACACGAGAACACGAGCGCCAGCGCTAGGCATGCGCGCCAGAAGCTTTGCATGGAACCATCCTTATCGCTTGTACGAACGCCAACGTGTTTCCGACGGGATGCGTGCTGCGACTACACAGGTGAAACACAGGTCTGGCCTTCGAAGCCGGGTTCGATCCCGTCCAGCACGTCGAACGTTAGATGAATTGCACGATTGCAGCAATGATCAGGCGGGCCGATTGATGCAGATCGGCAAGCTGTACAAGCCTGAATAGGACGCGTCTGTCCGGTACTCAGCTGGTTGTACAATTGCGGCGGTATCGGATGGGTTCATCCGATTCGCGGTAGGGGCCGATTGCGCGGATTGGTCGCCTCGGGGGTAACCAAAGCGCGTCCCGCGCGCGGGAGGGCCGCGATGGGCCTGCGCATGCCTCCGCCGGTGCTCCGCGCAACCCCGTTCTCCTTACTCACCCGTGCGCGTAAGAAAATACGACGCTGTGTGCGGCCGCCCCCCGAGCCGCGCGTATGATCGGCCGTTCGGTTGCCGCGGCTTCAAGCAGGCCGCGGCGCGCGCAGGGATCGCAACCAGACGGGGGCAGTCGATGAAGGTTGGACTCTTGGGCTCGGGCGACGTGGCCAAGACGCTCGCGGCGGGATTCATCAGGCACCAGCACGAGGTGATGCTCGGGACGCGTGACAGCTCGAAGCTGGCCGATTGGGCGAAGGCCAACGGCAAGGCTCACGTCGGGAGCTTCGCCGAGGCGGCGGCCTTCGGCGACGTCCTCGTCCTCGCGGTGAAGGGGGACGCCGCCTCCGAGGTGCTGCGGATGGCCGAGCCGGCGAACCTGGCGGGGAAGGCGATCCTCGACGCGACCAATCCGATCGCCCCGACCGCGCCGACCAACGGGGTGCTCCACTTCTTCACCAGCCTCGACGACTCGCTGATGGAGCGCCTGCAGAGCGGGTTCCCCGAGGCGCACTTCGTCAAGGCCTTCAGCTCGGTCGGCGCCTCGCGCATGGTCAACCCGAGCTTCGCCGAGGGCCGTCCTTCGATGTTCATCTGCGGAAACGACGAGCGGGCGAAGCGCGACGTGACCGGCATCCTCGATCAGTTCGGCTGGGACACGGTCGACATGGGGAAGGCCGAGGCGGCGCGCGCGATCGAGCCGCTCGCCATCCTCTGGTGCATCCCGGGCTTCCTCCGGAACGAGTGGACCCACGCTTTCAAGCTGCTGCGCTAGCTCCGGGGGACGGGACCGAGCTAGACAGAGCAGGCCGCTTGTGACAGCATGCTGCCGGTTGTTTTCACCACCAAGGATCTAGGAAGGACGAGGGAGAAACGGCATGAAAAGATTCGCTGCTCTGTTGCTCACCGGACTCGGTGTCCTCGCGTTTGCGGCCGATGCGAATGCGGCTCAGACGAACACCGGCTGCGGTCTCGGCTCGATGATCTTCAAGGACAAGGATGGGTTGCTCTCGCAGGTCTGCGCCGCGACCTTCAACGGGATCGCCGGCAACCAGACCTTCGGCATCTCGACCGGAACGAGCAACTGCCAGAAGGCGGCCGCGTTCACCTCGAACGAGCGCCTGAACAAGTTCGTCAACGACAACATGGACAACCTGGCGATCGACATCTCGCGCGGTAACGGCGAGTACCTCACGACCCTGGCCGTCCTGTTGGACACGCCGGCCGAGCAGCGCGCTGACCTCTT
>CAZZAH010000252.1:0-6613 GCA_964652115.1 uncultured bacterium
ATCATCTTGACGAAGTGGCCCGCGCCGTTCGGCCCGCAGTGAAGGTAGCCGTCTTCGGCCGTGCCCTTGCCCGCGGGGCGTCCCGGCGTGCGCGCCGTGTCTCCCATCCCGGGCGCGAGCGTCTTCCAGAGCGGATCGAGGCGCTTCACGGTGTCGGCGTCGCCGCCGACCATCAGGCAGTAGCCGCGCTCGACGCCCCAGACGCCGCCGCTCGTGCCGACATCGACGTAGCCGATCTTGTTCTCGCGGAGCATCGCCGCACGTCGCACGTCGTCTTTGAAGTAGGAGTTGCCGCCGTCGATGATGACGTCGCCGGGGGAGAGGCGTTTCGCCAGCTCGGTCACGGTCTGCTCGGTCGCGGCGCCAGCCGGCACCATGATCCAGACCACGCGCGGCGCGTTCAGCTTCGCCACGAATTCATCGAGCGTGAAGGCGCCGGCCATCCCTTCCGACGCGAGCTTCTCGACCTCCTCTTTGACCAACGAGTAGCCGACGCAAGCGTGGCCGCCGCGCATGAGGCGGCGCACCATGTTGCCGCCCATTCGACCGAGACCGATCATCCCCATCTGCATCGTTGCCTCCTCTCCTTGGCCGTTGGCTCTACTCGCGGGCTGTTCCTAGCGACCGCGCTTTTCTTAAGGGCGTAGGGCGGTCGTGATCGCGGCGCGAAGACGTACAAGACCGGCGGACACGTCGGGCCCGAGATGAACGCGAAGCGCGCGTCGCCCGCGTTCCGCCAACACCTCGAAGTCGCCGCGCGCTTGCGCCGCCTTGACCACGCCGAAAGTGTAGCGCTGACCCGGCACCGCCAGATCGACCGCGTTCTCGCAGGTGATCTGCAGCACGACCGCGCTGTTCGGTCCTCCCTTGTACGCCTGCCCGGTCGAGTGAAGGAAGCGCGGACCGAAGCCCAAGCAGGTCGCGATCCGCTTCGCCTCGAGCACGGCGCGGCGAATCTCCTGCAGCGGAGCCTCGTGCGCCGCGTTCATCTCGATGTAGGCAAGCAGCGCGAGATAGTCGCCGGCGTGGATGCGCGAGAGATGCGCGTGCAGGAATCCCTCGAGCGTCTTCTCCGATCCGGCGAGGCGGGCAATCTCCTCCGCGTTCCGCGGATCAGCGTAGAGACGGATGCCGCCATCCTCCAAGATCGCGTTTTCATGCGGGAGCGCGCCGGTCTTCTCGACCGCTTCGGTCAGCTTCTTGGTTTCGATCTTGGACGCTTCGACGTCGGGCTGATTGAAGGTGTGGATTCCGAGCACCGCGCCCGCGACCGCGGTGGCGAACTCCCAGCGGAAGAACTCCTGCCCGAGGTCGTAGGTCGACGCGACCGCGATGCGGATCACCGGTTGCCCGAGCTTCTCGAGCGCCGTCACCGCAGCGTCCTGCGCGGCGTCGGCCCCGCCCTCGAGCCGGAGATAGACGAAGACCCGATCCGCTCCGTAGTGGTCCGGCTCGATCAGCGGCTCGAGGTCGACCGGGATGATGCCCGCACCTTCCTTGCCGGTCGACTCGGCGATGAGCTGCTCGAGCCATCCACCCAACGCGGAGATGCCGGGCGAGGTCAGGAGCGTGAGCTTGTCACGCCCGCCCTTCGCCAAGGTGCCGAGCGTCGCGCCGAGCGCGAGTCCCGGGTTGTCCGCGCCGGCGAGACGGCAGGCCTCGACCATGCGTTCGGCGGCGTCGAGGAAGCGTGTCAGATCGAGCCCCATCACGGCGGCCGGCACGACACCGAAGGCGGAGAGTGCGGAGTAGCGTCCGCCGATCGAGGGCACGCCGGCGAAGATGCGCCGGAATCCCTCGGCCTTGGCGACCGCCTCGAGCTTGCTCCCCGGATCGGTCACCGCGACGAAGCGACGCCCCGCGTCGGCCCCGACCACCTCCTTCGCGCGCGCGAGGAAGTACTGCAGGAAGAGATTCGGCTCGAGCGTGCTGCCCGACTTGCTCGACACGATGAAGAGGCAGTGCGCGAGGTCGACCTTCTTCTCGAAGGTCAGGACCTGCGCCGGATCGGTCGAGTCGAGGACGAAGAGCTCGGGGTGCCCATCGAGCCGGCCGAAGGTGCGCTTGAGCACCTCGGGGCAAAGGCTCGATCCGCCCATGCCGAGCAGCAGGCAGTGCGTGAACCCCTCGCGCTGCACCTCGCGCGCGAGCTCTTCCATCGCTCCTTGCTGCGCGCGAATCGCCGAGACGATGTCGAGCCAACCGAGCCAGTCGCCCTCGTCCTTGCCGGTCCAGAGGCTGCCGTCGCGCTTCCACAGGCGCTCGACCTTGCGGCCGGCGACCCACTCGGACACACATGCGTCGATCGACGCGGAGAAGCTCGGAGGAAGGCTCGCCTGCTGCCGCTGAAGGCCCCCCTGCGTGCTCGAGTGCTGGCTCATCCATGCCCCTTTCTTCGCGGGCATTGCCGCGAAGTGCTGGCTCCTGAGTCGAGTTGGTCGGCTTTGGGGTCGATACTCTGACACGACGCGCTGCCGCACGCCGCAGGAAAGTATCGGCCGATAGGGGCTCTCGCCTGAGTTGGCTTGACGAACGATGGCTCGGCGGGATACGCCTTTTAACCATGTCGTCGAAAGCGGAAGAAGCCCCAGACCCGGATCTTGCCCTCCTCGCCCGTCTGAAGGCGGGGGAGGATGATGCATACGAGGAGCTGGTCCGAACGCACACCCCGAGAATGCTCGCGGTCGCGCGTCGCTTTCTGGGCACCGAGGACGACGCCCGGGACGCGGTCCAGGAAGCGTTCGTCTCCGCCTTCAAGGCGATCAAGAGCTTTGAAGGGCACGCCCGCCTCTCCACCTGGCTCCATCGGATCGTGGTGAATGCCTCCTTGATGAAGCTCCGGCGGAGACGGCGCAAGCCCGAGGAATCGATCGAGGGTCTCCTGCCGAAGTTCTTGGAGGATGGGCATCGGGCCGCGGCGGCCGGCGAGTTCGGCGCCTCGCCCGATCTGGACCTCGAGCGGGAGGAGACCCGGGCCTTCGTCCGAGCGGCGATCGATGAACTGCCCGAGACCTACCGAAACGTCCTGCTTTTGCGGGACATCGAAGAGCTGAATACGGAGGAGAGCGCGCAGATTCTCGGCGTGACCGAGAACGCGGTAAAGATTCGACTCCATCGTGCGCGGCAGGCCTTACGCACCCTGCTCATGCCGCGGCTCATGAAATCATCCTGATGAGGTCCTGCATGAACGGCAAGATGAGGGCGGCATGAACGGAGATCGGGGATGAACTGCCGCGAGCTGGTCGAGTTTCTCATGCAGTACATGGAGGAGGAGCTGCCTCCTTCCGAGCGCACCTCCTTCGAAGACCACGTGCAATCCTGTCCACCCTGCCTTCTCTACCTCGAGACCTATCGCGTGACGATTCGAGCGGGGAGAGCCGCCTACTGCGGCGAGTCGAACCGCCTGCCGGGCGATGTACCCGAGGATCTGATCCGCGCGATTCTGAACGCGCGTCGAGAGCTCTCGTAAGCAGATCAGAACCACAGTGAAAAAGGCGCCGGAGTGTTCGACACCGGCGCCTTCTTGCATTTGTCCGCGAACGATCCGCTTATCGTGAACGACTAGACCACCGCGCCCCGTCGATCGGCGATCTGGAAGGGACACTCGGTCGCCTCGTGCCTCAGCACTTCCCCGACGCAGGCCGCGAGATAGGCGCAGAGCCCTCGCGCGATCGCGCTCGAGTCGTGACCGCTCGTGCTTTCCTCGAGCACCAGATCGGCGCTCTCGAGCAGCGCGCGCAGCTCGCGGATGTGGGACTGATTCTCCGACAGCATTGCCTCGGCACGACCCTTCTCCGGTTCGTCCTCGCGTCGGCGCGCGAGCGGTCCTTCCACGGCGAAGTGGTTGATCAAGAGCGGCAACACCAACTTGAGCTCGTTGCGGCAAGCCAGAAGTGCGCTCGTCGCGTTGCTGAAGGTCTTGGGGGAGGCGTAATCATGGAGTCGCTTGAGCCGCGCGTGGAGGCGCGACAGCTCAGCGGCCGGGTCCTCGGTTTGAAGCTTTGCGACGTTCATAGCCTCGACCTCACTTCCATACAAAGGTGCGAATGTCGCCATGATCCTAATCCGCCGATCGGTTCGTTCACAACGAGGGAGACCGAACGGCCTTTCCACTTCGTCTTTCCGGCTCAGTCCTCCATCGGGCCGGAGATCAAGGTTGCGCAGGGCACATGACGCAGGAGCTCGTGGGTCACGGTCGCTCCAAAGAACTCCTTCAGCCGGCTCTGCCCGAACGCGCCCATCGCGAGCAGCGAGTACTCTCCGGTGCGTACCTCCGCCAAGATCTGCGCGCTCGGCTCCCCGATCCGCGTGAGCAGCTTGGCCGCGAAGTGATGGGCGTCGAGGTAGGCCTCGGCTTCGTCCAATAGATGCCGGGCGGTTTCCTCACGTGACACCGCCATCACCGAGAGCTGGGCGACCGTGGCACGGGCGAGGCGCACCGCCATCGACAAGGCGCGGTGGGCGCCCGCGCTTCCGTCATACGCGACCAGGAAACGCTCGCCGAGCGCGGTGCCGGGCGGAACCAGCACGACCGGGCAATAGGCTCGCCTAAGGATACGTTCGACATGCGCTCCGAGCGGCGCTCCCGTCCCCGGCGTCTTCTCGCTGTAGCGACCGAGGAGCAGGAGGTCGTGCGCGCGCGACTCCCGCACGAGGATCTCGGTCACCTCGCCGCGTTCGACCAGGAAGCTCCCCTTGATTCGCGTGTCGGCGACCAGCTTGACGAAGAGCTTCCCCAGGCGGCTCTCCTCTCGCTTGAACTTCTCGAGCAGCTCGCTGGTCGAGGCGGTGTCGAACGGAATGGCCCCCATCGGCGGGAGCAGAGGGACCGGTGGGATGCGGGTTGCGCGAATCAACTCCACGTCCTCGACATAAACCGCGTGGATCGCTGCATCCAGCGCAATCGCGAGATCAGGGGCGACCGCCACCAGGGCGTCTACCGACTCGCCCCAATCCATGCCGACCAAAATGCTCTGCACCATCATGACCGTGCCTCCTTCCGCCCGCGAAGCGGGGTTCATTCGGCCTTCGTGCCAGAGCCTGCCGGGAAGGCAGGGGGTCCACCCCTCAAACGAAATCGTACACCTGCCTGATCGGTCCGTTCGGCCTCGATTTCGCGCTCTCTCTCGCTTCTCCGGCCCTTCTCAAGCGGGATGCGCTCCGTTAGGTTGAGCCAGGAACAAGAACTTCTCACGTGAGGGATGCATGGAGCCGAGCGCGGTCGCGGGCACGGAGACGGAGCTGCATGTCTGGTTGGTGACGCGCGGCCTCCGGATTCTTCTGGTCGTCCTCTTGGCGATCATCGCGGTCAGGGTCGGCCGATTGTTCGTCGGACGCCTCGAGAAGCGGTTACTGCGCGAACCGGGCGACGACTTGAAGGAGATCGAAAACCAGAAGCGGCTGCGCACGCTGATCGGGATCTTCCGCACCACCGCGCTCATCCTCATCACGTCGGTGGCGGTGCTGACCGTCCTGGCCGAGCTCGACGTCAACTTGGGGCCGATCATCGCCGCGGCGGGGATCGGCGGACTGGCCATCGGCTTCGGCGCGCAAACGTTGGTGAAGGACTGGATCAGCGGCTTCTTTCTCCTGATCGAAGATCAGCTCCGCGTGGGGGACATCGCGCGAATCAACGGCGTCGACGGGGTGGTCGAGGGGATCACGCTTCGCTTCGTTCGGCTGCGCGACGCGGGCGGCGCGGTTCACTTCATCACGAACGGCAGCATCGGGCAGGTGACGAACTAGACCAAGGAGTACTCCTACTACTCCTTCGTCGTCACCGTGGCGCATCGTCAGGAGCCGGGACGCGTGATGGAGATCCTCCGCGAGGTCGGTGAAGAGATGCGCGCCGAGCCGGAGTGGAACGACGACATTCTCACGCCGATCGAGGTGCTCGGCATCGACGCGCTGCTCGAGACCGGCTACACCCTGCGCGCGAGGATCAAGACGCAGCCGAGCCGGCAGCTCGCGGTCGGTCGAGAGTTCATCCTTCGCGTGAAGCGGGCCTTCGACAAGAACGAGATCATCCTGCCCACGCCGCTGCCCCCGCCGATGCTGGCGGTGAGCACTCTGCCGCCGGCGCCTCCCAAGCCTTGATCGCGGCCGGCTACTCCAGGGATCGGAGATAGCGGTCGAGGAATCCCGCCGCGCGCTCACGCTGCGCCTTCGCGTGGTGCTGCGTTCCCACCTCGATCTCCTCAGCGCTTTGCGTGAGAGGCGGCCCGAGGATGAACTCACGGTCGAATCGAATCCACTCGCCGGCCGACTCAGGCTCGAACTCCGGATGAAACTGCAGGCCGTACGAGCGATCGAGTCGGAACGCTTGCGCCGCGCATCGCTCGGAGTGGGCGAGGATGGTCGCTCCGGGAGGAGGATCGAAGGTGTCCTCGTGCCAGTGGAGTTGGATCGGCGAGGGCTGAAGCCAGCTTCGCGCGATCGGATCGGCGGCGCCGGCGTCGTTGAGCGTGATCGGATACCAACCGACCTCTCGGCGAGGTGCGGGCCGTACCTCGGCACCAAGCGCGCGCGCCATCACCTGCGCGCCGAGGCAGAGCCCGAGGGTCGGCCTTCCGGCACGGAGTCGCTCGCGCACCAGCTCGATCTCGCGCACGAG
>CAZZAH010000253.1:0-2446 GCA_964652115.1 uncultured bacterium
CCGCGCCGCAAACGTCCCGAAGAAAGGATCCCCTTCATGAACCCGATGTCTCGGTGCGACCTGTTTCGCGGCCGAGGATGGCGAATCCGCCGTCCCGACGCAACGTTCTACCTCGCCCTTGCTCTGCTCTGCGCCGCCTCCGCGCAGGCCGGCCCCTCGCTCGACTGGACACGCCAATACAATGGCCTCGGCGATTTCCCGAGCGACCAGGTCCAGGATCTACTCACCGACCCCGACGGCAACGTCTACCTCACCGGAAGCAGTCAGGACGCAAATGGACGCCAGATTGCCGCCACTCTCAAGTACGGCCCTGATGGCAGCCTCATCTGGCAGGATCGCTATGCGGGCCCGAGCTTCGGGGGTCCGGAGATCGGGCGAGCGATGGCTCTCGGTGTGAACGGCGACCTCTTCGTCGCCGGAGAGCGAGGTGTCGACGGCGCGAACTTCCCCGGCCCCGATATCTTTGTTGCTCGCTACTCGCCGAGCGGTGCGCGCCTGTGGGTCGTTGCGTATGACGGCCCCGGACACGACTTCGACACGGTCGGCGACATCGTGGTCGACGCGAACGAGAATGTATACGTGACCGGCACGAGCGAAGGGACGACCGCCACCGGAAACGACATCGTCACCCTCCGCGTCAGCCCGGAAGGTGTCATCAACTGGGCCGCGCGCTTTGACGGCCCGGCCCATTGGACTGATGCGGGCCTCGACCTCGCGTTGGACAACCAGGGGCACGTCGTCGTCACCGGATCAGTCGCGATCACCACCCTGTTCGACACCGACATCATCGTCCTCAGCTATGACCTCTCCGGGAATCTCGCTTGGTCTCGACAGGCCGGCGCAGCGCTCAACCGCGGTGACTCCGGTCGTTCGATCGCCTGCAACGCGGCCGGAGACATCTATGTCGGCGGGTGGTACGAGGCCACCGCCAACAACCTCAACTATGTCACGCTCAAGTATGACAACGCCGGCACGCTCGGGTGGCTGGTTCAGTATTCGAGTCCGGGCAACGGCTCGGATCAGACGCGGGAGCTCAGGCTGGCACCCGACGGAGGGATTGTCATCACCGGCACCGCCGTCGGCGGCTCGCTCGGTGTCGCGGTGGTCACGCTTGCTTACGACCCAACCGGCGTCCTGCGATGGACGAATGTCGGAGCAGGGCTCGAATACTCGAGTCTGACCCATCGCGCGCTCGCTTTCGACGCTCAGTCGAACGTGTATGTCCTCGCCTTCGACACGGTGGTGAATGGGGTGAACGATTTCTCGATGCATCCGATACGCCTCAACGGGGCGACCGGCGTGACCGAGTGGCAGATCGACTTCGGCTTGGGAACGCAGCTCGAGGACTATCCCGTCGCTCTGGCCGTAGGCTCCGACAATGCCGTTTACCTGACCGGATTGAGCCACCACCAAGGCATGGCCTCGCACTGGGACTACACGACGACCCGATACACACAGTCGAGCCCGGCCGCGGTCGGCAGTGCGGACCTGCCGCGCGGACCGGAGCTTGGCATCGGGCCGAATCCCTTCCGGAACGCTGCACGGATCTCGCTCAGCCTTCCGCGTGAAGATCGCGCGCGGGTCACCTTGGTCGACGCCACGGGGCGCGAGTTGCGTCTGCTGCTCGATGAGCGTGTGTCCGCCGGCCCTCACTCCATCGCGCTCGACGCGTCGGGATTACCGTCTGGAGTCTATTTCGCTCGACTCGCCGTCGGTGGCGAGGTCATCACCTCGAGGGTCGTCCACCTCCGTTGACCGCGATGGAGCATCCACACTTGCCCAGCAGAGCGATCGCCGCCCCCTCGGACGGCGATCGCGCGTTAGGCGCCGAGGGCCGGAAGGCTCACTTCAAGATGGTGATCGACGTGCGTTCGGTGCGGTCACCATCGACCAGGCGCAGGTAGTAGACGCCGGCTGGAAGCGTCCGCAGTTCTCCGCTGCGCGCCGACCAGCGCATCTCGTGGTGACCGGATCCAAGTCGGCCCATCGAGGTCCTCGCGATCCGTCGACCGGAGGCGGAGAGAAGCTCGAGGCTGACCATTCCCGGTCTCCCTAGTCGGAAGGAGACTGTCGCGTCCCCGGCCACGGTCGGGTTCGGGAATACGCGCAGATCGAATCGTGCGTCGACCGGAAGGCCTGGCGATCCCACTGCGGTTGTCCCCGTTCCGAAGCGGACGCGCGAGACGAAGACATCGGAGTCGCCGCCGTTGTACATCGTGTCGTAGGCGCCGAAGGTCGTCGGGTAGTTGGTCGACGCGGTGCTCCCCACCACGACGGCGTCCGATTCGGAGGCGAGCGCCAGGTCGTAACCATAGTCCTCGCTCGTCCCGCCGATGAAGCTGCTCCACGCGAGCGCGCTCCCCGCGGCGTTGAGCTCTGCGAGGAAGAGGTCGCTCACACCGTTGTACGAGGTGTCGTACGCGTCGGCCGTCACCGGATAGTCGAA
>CAZZAH010000253.1:2546-6607 GCA_964652115.1 uncultured bacterium
AGCAGGACGACGTGGTCTTCCGAATCGAGCGCGATGTCTTCGACGCCGTCGTAGCCCTCGCCGCCGTAGTAGGTCGACCACACGAGCTGGCTTCCGTCGGCCGCGAGCTTGGTGATGAAGCCATCCTCTTCGCCGGCGTTGAAGGGCTGCATCGCGCCGCCGGTAAGCGGGAAGTCGCCCGAGATGGTGCGCCCGCCGACCACCGGACGGCCGGCGGAGTCGAGCGCCACGCTGTAACCGATGTCGTTGCCGTCACCGCCCAAGAAGGTGCTCCACAGAAGTTGGGCGCCGTTCGCGCTCAGCTTCGCGACGAAAGCGTCGGCCGCGTCGTGGTGCACCGGATCGAACGCTCCCGCGGTGGTGGGGAAGTCGGCGGAGAAGGCATACCCCGTCACGATCGGTCGATCGTCCGTGTCGAGCGCGACCGCGTAGCCGTAGTCGAAGTTGCCCGACGTGCCGCCAAGCACGGTGCTCCAGATCAGATTTCCGGCGGGATCGAGCTTCGAGAGGAAGACGTCGCCGAATCCGTTGTACGACTCGTCGTACGCGCCGACCGTGGTCGGGAAGTGGGACGAGATGGTGAGGCCGACCACGAGCGTGTTGCCCTGCGAGTCGACGGCCGTCCCCCACGCGATCTCGTCACTCGAACCGCCGACGAAGGTGCTCCAGCGAAGGCGCGCGGGTTCGTTCGTCGTGGCGTCGCCGCCGCGTTCGCGTCGCTGACCGATCGGATCGGAGCCGCCGAGAGTGAAGGCGGGGTGCAGCGCGTCCGCTCCGTCGCTGACCAAGCGCACGCGAGAGAGATCGGCGCCCGGCGCGCTCACGACTCGCGCTTCGAGCTCTCCATCGATGACGCGGTACTCGATGTCGATGCCGGGCCAGACGTCGTGATGGATCAGCTCGCCATACGACGCGACGTCGGTACGCCAACCCGCGCGCTCGGCGCCGAGCAAGAAGTGCCGCGCTTCGGGCAGCGCCTCGCGCGCCTCGATCCACGCCGACGGACTCGCGTCGACGTAGCGAGAGAAGACGGCGTGGCGCGGCCGCGTGCTCGCGGGCACGATGCTCCTACCGCCCGCTCGCGTCGACTCCTTCGGCAGCGCGTCACGATAGTCGAGCACGACACCGCTCGGCGTGAGAAAGAAGGATGCGCCCGCTCCCTCGAGGCAGTAGCGCGCTTGCGGGTCGAGCTGGCCGGCGTTTTCGACGAAGCCCGACGCCCCCGCGACACGCGGCAAGATCAACGGAAGAATCGCGAGCCCCACGCCGAGCGATCGCTTGGTCAGGCTCAAAGCGCGGGTGAACGTGGCCGGAAGTGCACGAAGTCCTGCACGCATGCTTGCCTCCTGTGGGTGCGATGAGCGGAGACCCTGATGCACGGCCCGACAAAGATACCACGGAAGCACGGGGGCATCGGGCATCGAGGAATCACTCTCTGATATTCAACAAGTGGAAGCTATCGCGTCGAGATGCTCGCGCCCGGAGGACAGCTCCACGTCGCGACCGGTTCGTACCGCGAGATCGATCCGCCGCGGCGCCTCGTCATGACCATGCGTTGGGAGGGCCAAGAGGGACCCGACACGCTCCTCACGATCGAGATCCGCCCGATCGACGATGGATCGGAGCTTCGCCTCCTCCACGAGCGATTCTCCACCGAGGAGTCGCGCGACCGGCACAACGAAGGATGGACCGGTTGCCTCAATCGTTTGACCGAGCTGTTCACCCACTAAGACCGCGTTACGAACGCCACGAGAGGAGCAGAGCATGCGCATGATCGACCCGATTCTGATGGAGCTGGAGCAAGAGGCGGGGACAACCCGAAACATCCTGGACCGTCTGCCCGAGGACAAGCTCACCTGGAGGCCGCATCCCAAGTCGATGACCTTGGGCCAGCATCGCGGGCAGCTCTCGTTCTATCTCCGCCTGCTCGATCAGTCGGTGCCTTCGGTCTACGGACCGACCGCGGACGAGAATCCCTTCGCCTGATCTAGCTCTCGTTGTCGAAACGGAAGGCGGCGCGCGGACCCCACACGTGGTCGCCTTGCGCTTCGGTGAACCGCCCGGTGGTATACCGATCGATGACCCTTCTCCAGAACGCGATCGCGCGGGCATTGGGCGGGTTCGTGACGACCTCCCACTTCCCTCGATGCAGATCGAAGCCCGCGGTCGCCGCCTGCTCCCCCGCCGCGGTTCCGCGATAGGCGTGGAGGAGGAAGAACTCGTGCACGACGAAGTCCGCCGGGATCTCCTTCGGAAACCTGGACCGGGCCGCGATCAGATTGAATCCGGCGGGCGCGCCGTCGACGACGATCAGGTAAGGGAAGAGCGACTTGGGATCCGCCCACCAGGGATCGAGCGACTGCGCGTGCTGTGTAAGCGTGGTCGTCGTGTCGTCGTTGAAGATGCCGTGGCGATTCGGCACCGCGCCATCAAACTCCGAGAGGTCGTGCTGGTAGAGTGGCCACAGGTTCTTGATCACCGGGGCATCCTCGTCGGCGGATAGTCGAAGCTCGATCTTCAATGCAGTGCTCCTCCGTTCTCCCTTGGCGCTCGTCCTTAGTCGTGCGTGACGATCTCGTACCGGATTCCATCGGGGTCGTTGAAGAAGACCGCGTAGTACCCGGTCGGGCTGAACTCGGGGAACTCCCGCGGCGCGATCACGATCTTGGCGCCGATGCCAACGAGAGCTTCGTGCAGCCGATCCACGTCGGCCCGCGTCTCCACCTTGAACGCCAGATGATGCAGCGCGCCCGGCCGCCGACGATGCACCGCCTCCCCCGCGAACTGCTGCCTCGGCGATGTAAGGGCGATCCCCAATCGCGGGTGCTCGTAGGACACGACACGCTTGTCGTGCGCTTCCATCACCGCGGATGAGCGATGCGCCAAATCATAGCCGAGCAGCGGCAGCATCCGGTCGTAGAACGCGGCCGCGGCGTCGATGTCCCGAACGGTGATCTCGATGTGGCTGACTACGGGTTCCATGTCGCTCCTCCGCCGTCGACCGAGGAGAGGAGATTCTCCAGGTGGGCGAGGTCGATCGGCTTCGTGATGTGGTGATCGAATCCAGCCTGGCTCGCGCGGCGCTTGTCCTCGTCTTGTCCCCAGCCGGTCAAGGCGACGAGCACGGGACGACCGCCGATCGCGCTCGCGCTCGCGCGGATACGTCGCGCCACCTCGTAACCGTCCATTCCCGGCATTCCGATGTCGAGCAGGACCACGCTCGGCGAGACGCGCTCGACCGCTTCCAGCGCAGCGACGCCATCGTGGGCAAGGTGCACGTCGGCGCCCAGCATTCCCAGAACCATGCTCAAGCTTCGAGCGGCGTCACGATTGTCATCGACCACTAGGATCTGACGCCGCGACAGACGCGACGCAAGCCTGTCCCTTGTCGCCTCGGCATCGCCGTCACTCGGTCGCTTCGCCTGCGGCGCCGCCGCCAACGGTAGGCGCACCATAAACTCGCTGCCTTGCCCAGGACCTGCGCTGCTCGCGGTGATGCTGCCGCCGTGCATCTCCGCCAATCGACGTGCGAGGGCGAGCCCGATCCCGAGGCCGACCTGGCCGCCGGTCTGCGCATCGGGAGCGGTCCGATCGCCGCGGTTGAACATATCGAACACTCGCGGGAGAGCCTGAGCGGAGATGCCCACCCCGTTGTCGCGCACCGCCATCATGACGAGCCCGGCCTCTCGACGCACGTCCAGGACGATGCGACCTCCGGCCGGGGTGTACTTGGCGGCGTTGTTGAGCAGATTGGCCAGCACCTGCGCCAGACGCACACGATCGCCATCCAGCCACAGCGCATCGCTGGGCATCAACAGTTCAAGCGTGTGATCGCCCGCTTGGATCAAGGGCTCGCTCGTCTCGACCGCGCTCTTCACGATGGAGGCCACGTCCACGCGCTCCCAACGAAGCTCGAACGCTCCGCGTGAAATCCGCGAGATTTCAAGCAGGTCATCCACCAACCGAACGAGGTAGGTGACCTGACGTTCCATCATGTCGTGGATCGGCGTGACCGCCCCGTTCTCCTTGTCCGAGAGGCGAAGGAAGTGAAGCGAGTTGCG
>CAZZAH010000254.1:0-6602 GCA_964652115.1 uncultured bacterium
AAGAGCCGATCGCCGGAGTACGGGCTGGTGTATTGCTGAAGCCCCGCGGTCATGATCATGTAATAGGTCCAATCGGCGTGGCGCGGCACGCGCACCTCGGGGAGCGCATTGCCGGTGGCGACGAAGGCGTACCGAAGGACTTCGCTTTGGTATCGACGATCATCCGGGTCATCCACGTCGGGGAATGGGATGGCGATGATCTCCAGCTTGGCGACCTCCGGGTTCAAGTTCGTGTTCGGGCTTCCGAGTCGCCCACTGTGACGAACGGTCAGGTTGCGGGTGACGTCGACCACATTCTCGCCGCGCAGCGTGGCGCGGAATCGAATGCGGCACGCGAATCGGTCGGCCAGGGCGAAGGCCACCGCCCGCGACGACCCGGCCATCGTGCTCACCGTCTCCGGCACGAGCGCGCGAAGGTAGGAATCCACCGCTCGCTTCGAGGTCGGGTCGGCCCCGGTGGGCATCGTCTCGCGCGCGAGCTCGACCGTGGCCTCGTCACGGAGCGGCGAAGGCAGCGCCGATGACCACAGCAGAACCGAGTCGGGCACGACGTAGGTGAAAGTCTGGCGAAGAATCCCTCCACCCAGGTCGATCGGCCGCGGGATCGCCTGCTGACCCGAGAGATCGACGACATGCCGCTCCACCTCGTCTGCACCGTAGCCGCCGAGGTCGTAGTCGAGCGCCACTCGCCAATCGACCTCGACCTGCGTGGGGTCGGGCGCCCAACAGAGCAGCGTGACCGACACCGACTCGCCCGGCGCCACCTCCGGCGGCTCGCAGACGACGGCGATCGGGCGGAGCTTCGGCTCCTTACCCAGATGCATCTCGACGTCGGTGAACTTGTCCCCGCAGCCGGTCAACCAAACGAGCGAGGCGATCGGCAGGAGCGCCTTCATCTCACGGAGCACTCGGTTCATGGCACCTCTCCTAGAATTCCACCCGGCAACCGAGCGCGGGCAGGATGATCCAGCCGTAGGCGTCACGGCGGGAGTAGTCGTAGTTGTACGAGTAAGCCTCTGGGCTGTTGTAGACGAAGTAGTTCAGGTTCTGGACGTCGAGGTATACCGACCAGGTCGAGGAGCGACGGACGACCTTCCTCTCGACTCGGGCGTCGAACCGGAAGAATGGATCCATGCGACCGGATAGATACTCTCCCGGAAGTACCTGGTAGTCGCCGGTGTCGGAGTCAAACTCGGATTGCCCCTTCATGTTTAACAGCGGGGTGGTCGGACTTCCTGTCGTGTACTGCATGCGCACGCCGGTCGACCACTTTGGGTTGAGGGTCCAGGAGCCGACCGCCTCGACGTGATGGGTCTGGTCGTACTCGAAGGGCCACCAGTGACCGTCGTCCCAGGCGCCGGTCGAGCCGGTCGATCCGGTCTGACCTGGGCCGCTATCGGCAGCGGGCCGGCGCGCGTATCGACGTTCGCTTCGTGAGAGGCAGTAGGAGAGCCAACCGAAGAAGCGCTCGCCCGGCTCGCGGCGCAGCATGAGCTCGACGCCGTACATGCGCCCCTCGGCGTCAGCCAGGAAATTCGCGTCGAGCGTGTCGGTCAGGGCGGGGATCTTCCGCTGCTGGTTGTAGTAGCTCTCGACCTTGAGCGATGTCCGCTCGTCGAGCCGCCATTCGTCGCCCGCGGTGTAGTGGGTGGCCTCGGTCGGGGGCAGCGCCGCGTTGCCGTAGACCGGGTCGGTGGTTTGCCCGATCGGCTGCGGCGGTTGATTGTACGTGCCGATCGCCGCCGTGACGGTGTGAGCGGAATTCACCGTGTAACGGGAGGTAAGGCGCACGCTCGTCTTCCCCTCGTGAAGGTGGTCGTAGTTGTCGTAGCGAAGGCCGGGGGTGATGGTCAGGCCCGGAGTCGGGCGGAAGTCGACCGCCGCGTAATTGCCCAGATCCGAGAACTTGATCCTTCGGTCGGACACCGGCCAGCCCAGCGCCCGCACGCGATACGCAATCGGTGTGTAAACCAGATCGGCGCCGACCCTGACGGTGACATTGTCTCGCGCGCGCAACGAGAGCTCATCGCGGAGTTGGTAGTACGGGCCGCTCGACTTGAAGTCAAAGTACCCGAACGCGTGGCCGATCTCGGAGGAACGACCGTAGGCCGCGCGCAGCTCGTTCCGCAGGTTGTCGCCGATCTGACGATCGTGCCCCAGGATGAACCGGCTGAAGGAGAGGTCCATGTCGATCGCGTTGGTGGCGGCGTTGACCTCGGGGCTCCCCTCGTCCTCCTTCGGGAAGATCAGCTCCATCCGGTCCTTGACCAGGAAGGCCGTGAGAAAGGCGTGATTGTCGGGGCCGGAGCCATAGTCGAGGCGCGCGACCAGGTCGGCGTAGTAGGGGGCCATGGTGAGCTTCGTGTCGTCCTGGGACTTGAGCGCCGCGCGCACCAGCTCGCCCGCGTAGCTTCGGCGCCCCGTCAGAAGCAGGCCGACGTTGTGGCCCAGCGATCCCTCGGTGTGAAACGAAGTGTCGAGCAGGCTCGCGTCGATGATCGAGCGCCAACGCTCCGTTCGCGCCGCGCGGCCTCGTACTTCCACCACGCCGCCGATGCATCCGCCGTAGCGTGTGCCGAAGCCGCCCGGGGAGAGCTCGACGCTGGACAGCGCCAGGCTGTTGTAGGTCGACTTCACGCCGCCGTAGTGGAAGAGGAGCGGGATGTCCACGCCGTCCAAGACATAGCGAGTGTCGAACTGGCTGCTGCCGCGCACCACGATCGCGCCCGGATCGCTCATCGAGGGGCGAGCGACGCCCGGTAGTGCCTGAACGCTCTTGATCACGTCGCCGCCGAAGCCGGGGAGCTGCTCTACTTCGGCGACGGACAGCCGCTCGCGCGTGATCTCCTTCCGATCCCTCTGCCCAATGACCGAGACCTCGTAGGGATTGGTGCCCATGCGAGTGACGGCGTACTCCGCCTGCACCAACTCACCGGCGCCGATCGTGTCGATGGTGGCGAAGGACTGGCAGCCCGGTCCGGCGACGGTGACCTCCATCACGCCGGGCGGGAGGCCCCTGAAAGCGAATTGCCCCGCCTCATCCGTGACGGTGACCAACCGTTCGCCCGAGAGCGACTGACCGTGTAGCCGGCCGATGCGTTCGCGCCAGATGGGCCACGGGATCTGCAAGGTCGAGTCGGCGGCGGCGCCGATGCACGCGACCATGATCATGGCGTCGGCCACCGGAGCATCGTTGCTTCGCTCGCGCACGCGACCGCGGAAGTTGACGCGTTCGTCGATACGCGTGTCCTGCGTGGCGGGCTCGGGAGCGACGCCTGGCGCGCTCGATTGCGCGGAGACCGACCCGCCCACAGTGGCGAGGCCGCAGAGAAGGAGCAGGCGCATCTGGCGGGGCCAGCGTCCGCGCTCGATTCGACGCGCGTCGTGCTCACGAGGAGAAGGGGTGCGAGCGAGGCACTTCATGACGGTCGTTCCTCTTTGGTCGATGACGATTGAGTTCGGAAGCGCGCGACCCGGTGAAGGCAGAGGTCGGCGCGCGTCTGCGTACGCACCTGCTGTGCAGCGCGTGTGCCATCGCCGTGGCCGCTCGCGTCAATCCGCGCCGAGCAGGCCGCATCGCGCGAAAGCCGCACCAATGCTGGCTTCGCGAATGCGGAGACCCGCAAGGCATTGGACGGCTCAACCTGCGGGCTCGCGTTCCGACGTGCCGAAACTTCACGACTGTGCCGTGTCGTCACGCTATTCGGCCCGCCAATGCCGGATCGCGCCGTGGCTCGTCGCTTCGCGCTCTCGTCGTCGCTCGTTCCAGCGCTGCCGGTGCGAAGATCAGAGCCAGGCAGGCCGATGTGCGCCGGGGAGGGACCAGGGAATGCCGGTTGCTGGGGGTGAAGGTGCGGGTTACCTTCGGCCGGCCGGAAGGCGTCGGGGGAACGCGCCTGGATCCATCCACCGTCCCTCACACGGCCATCTACCAGGCGGCAAGCGAAACGTATGACAGTGAATCCGAGGCGACGCCGATCCGGCGTGCAACGCCTACCTCTCCTTGATCAGCGGATGAGTGCACGGACGCTCGCGGGAATCATCGCCGCGGCGCTCTGCTGTCTACTCTGTGGAGGCGTCCTTCCCCGCCTCGCCCGCGCGCAAGAGGCGGTGCGCGTCGAGCTCGAAGCAATCACCGTCGATCCACCCGATCGGGAGGCGGAGCTCCTCGTCTGGCGACATCTTCCCTTGCGGGTGGGGCAGTGGATCGATTCGAACGTGCTCGTGGAAGCGCGCGATCAGCTTGTTTCGACCGGACTCTTCACCGATGTCGACATCTACACAACCCGCGGTAGTCGACCGGGGAGCGTGATCGCCATCGTCGCGGCGACCCCGAGTCATCGATTGCATCTGGAAACCGGCCTCGGCTTCGAGCCGCTTCGTGGCTGGTACCTCAACATCATCGGCGTGCGGCGGACGGGGCTCTTTCATCGCGGCGGCACCGCGCGGCTGAGCTTTCGTTCGGGCATCCGTACTTCGGGGTTGTATGGCGAGCTTCAAGTCCCCGGGCTTATCGCGGACGATCTCGATCTTCTGCTCAACCTCGACCGCTTCGACGAGTACTGGGACCTCTACGACCGGGACAAGCCATACCACCAGGTACTCGACCGCTCGCGTGCCTTGATCGGTGTGCGTGGGCGTCTGGGTCCCGACCTCTCGCTCACCGTGCGCGCCGGATTCACTCGCACCGCGGCCGACGACAGCTTGGATGCCTTCGACGACACGCCGTCGATACCGGCGGAAAGCCTCCTGCCGGTGCAGAAGAACCCACTCCACTTCTTCAATCTCGAAGCGGAGGTGGTGAGGGATCGACTCGATCGGCTTCGCCCCTGGCAACACGGATCGTGGAGCGCGTTGGCGCTGCGTGGAGCGACCTCGAATCGAGGCCCCGCGTTCTGGGGGGCAGAGCTCGACGCCCGTGTCGCGCAACCCGTCGCACGCACGCGGGCCGCGGCGTTCCGCTTCCGCGCGGCCTTTACCGATCCGGGCACGCCGTACTTCCAGCGCCCGGTCGTGGGCGGCGTCGGCAGCTTGCGTGGGTTCTCGAGTGCGGCGCTGAGCGGTCCGCTCGGAGCTCGTGCGCTGTGGCAGACCAGCGCCGAGTGGCGCCACCCGCTCGCGGGAAACGATCCGCGACGCCCTCGTGTGATCGGCACCGCCTTCGTCGATGTCGGTGACCACTGGACCGCCGAAGGCAAACGCTTCGGTCTCTCCTCGAGCGTCGGTTACGGCGCGTACTTCCGGGTCCGTTGGATCGAGACGATCAATTTGGAGGTCGCCTATCCGCTCTCCAAGGATCCCAAGCACAGCCCGGTGAACGTGAACATCAGCTTGGGCCGGTCGTTTTAGAGATGTGCAGAGGGCAGGACGACTCGACCACGCATCGCGGACGCACGATCGGGATCCGCGCGACGGGCCTGGCGCTTCTTCTCTTCTGCTGCGCGATCGTGCTGGCGGCCGGCGCGCGCGCAGATGGGCAGGTGAACGAGCTGCGGCCCTATCGCGCGGGCGAATGGCTGCGCGCCGTCGTTCGCGCTCAAGACTTGTTGGATGACCGCACCCGCTCGACTGTCGAGAGTGGGTTGCCCGGGACCTGCATTTACGGGCTCCGATTGGAGGATCGATCCGGCCGCATGCTCGCTGAAACGTTCGTGGAGCGAACGCTTCGCTACGACCTCTGGGAGAATATCTATCTACTCCAGCAGGGCGATATGACGAGCCCTTACTCGAACCTGGCGGCGGCAGACTCGGCACTCTCCTATCTGGCCGACTGTGGTATCTGCCCGCTTAAACGGCTCGAGCCGAGCGCGGAGTATCGGATCGTCGTCCGGATCGCGGTCCGTCCGCTCGCGACGGAGGACCGGGAGCGACTCTCGCGCTACGTCAGCCGCACCACCGCCGGCGAGGGCGAGGAAGTCTCGATCGACTTGGGCGCTCTCTTCAATCACATCATCGGCGATAAAGGAAAGTCGAAGCGGGTAGTCGAACACTCGGGGCTCTACTTTCGCCTCGCGGAGCTCGAGGAGATTCCATGAAGCTGCAAGCGCGGGTGGGCGTCTTCATGGTGCTGCTGGTCTTGTTGCCGGCGCTTCCGGCCGCGTGGATGGCGCGGGAGCTGGTCGCGCGCAGCCTCAATCTGGGGCTGAGCTCCGAGCTGGATGTCGCGCTCGAGGCGGGCGTGCGGCGCGCGCGCGAGTCGCTCGTGCTCGAACGTCGCGAGCTGGCCGACTCTCTCTCGCAGTGGGCGGGACGATTCGCGGGCTCCAGCGCCACAGACGCGATGCGCTCCGCCCGCGGGCCTGAAGGGGAGCAGCTGCCGTCGGGCTGGGTGACCGTGCGAACGAAACAGGACTCGATCCTCACGCTTCGTGGTTCGGCCGGAGGCGACAGCGAAGAGTCGAGCGCCGCCGACGCTCCGCCCTCGCACGTGATCGCCACGCATGCGCTGGCTGACGGCAGCGTCTTGATGGTGCGGCGCCCGACGGAGGAACGCTGGCGCGCGGATGCGCAATCGCTCGCCGGCGCGCTTCAGGTAGTGCGCGGCCTCCGCGCGGAGCGTCAGCAGCTCGAGCGTGGATTCTGGCTGCCCTTCCTCGCCATCT
>CAZZAH010000255.1:0-6585 GCA_964652115.1 uncultured bacterium
CAAAACGACCATCTTCCGCTGCGACTCGTAGCCGCCCGCGCGGAGCTGGCTCCAGAAGACACCCGCGCCGACCGCGTGGCCCTGATCGTCGGTTCCGTCCCAGACGACGTTGTGCTCGCCCGCGCCCAGGTTGGCCGAGACCAAGGTCCGAACACGTCGACCGCACACGTCGTAGATCGCGAGCTCCGCTTGCCCCGCCGTCCCAAGGGCGAAGCGAATCGATGTCCGCGGGCTGAAGGGATTCGGCCGGTTCGCGTAGAGCATCGTCACGCCACTGGGCGCCGCGCTCGGGTCGTCCCCCACGTCGGCGCAGCAATTGCAAGGGTTGGTGCAGTACGAAGGGACCTCGGCGTCGCCGCCGAAGATCCAGCGGAGCGAAGCCCGGAGATCCTCGGCGATGGCGTTCACCGTGTGGGCTTCATCTCCGACGCACTCCTCCTGTGCGTCGCGCGTCGAGAGGCGCCCCCACGAGTAACCGCTGAACACCGAGCGATAGTTGTCGCTGTTGCTCGCCGTGACCGACCTCGCGACCTGCGCGTAGTTCGTGTTCACCGGAGGTACGCGGTCGTAGTCCTGATAGACGCGGTTGCCGATCCCGCCGCCAACGGCGTGCAGCACATCGAAGCCGATCTTCTCCGGGCACCAGTTGCCGTAGACGTCGTAGCTCACGAGGGGCGGGAACTGCACGCCCGACGAAGCCTCCACTCGAACGCAGTAGCTTTCGTCGGCCGGTCCGCTCGGGCCGCAGCCCGGCGCGTTGTAGTCGTCACAGAGCGCGATGGCTCCGAGGTAGTTCACGGAGAAGGCGGGGTTGGCCGCCACCAGGATCTGGGAGAGGTTCTCGCCGCTGCCGATCCATCCCTGACGGTTCCCGTTGGCGTTCATGTTGCACACCACCGCGGACAGCCAATCCCCCATCAGGTGGAAGTCCTCGAACTCCATCGATCCGGCCTGGACGTTTCCCGTGTAAAGCACGACCTGGCGATATCCGAGCATTTGTACAATGCCGACCCCGTTGTTTCCACCGACCGGACGCGCGAAGGGCGCGTTCCAGTTGGAGGAGGCGTCATTGTAGTCATAGCGATCCCATCGCGTCGGGTTCGGGATCGGCGCGTCGAACGCCGCGCCGTTCAGCACCACATTCAATGCGCGTTCGACGAGGGGTTGCTCGCCGGTGTTGAGGTCTATGGTGAGGATGCACGGAAACTTGTTCGTGCCGCCCACGATCCGCCAGCTCGGCAGGATCTCGAACTCGAGGAGACTGCCGCCGGTAGTGTCGGGCAGATAGAAGCAGTCGGTCGGCGTGCAGGTGTAGTTCGAGGTGATGAAGTACTGCACTTGCGTTCCCGGAGGAAGGATCCCATCTCGAATCATCTCGTTGTTGTTCAGGTTCTCGCCCACGAAGTCGTCATCGTCCTCGCGGAACTCCGAGATCCGCCGATCCCTGATTGGTGTGACACCCAACTGCACTGAATCCATGAGGCCGTAGGTGAATTGCCCCATGGGCCCCACGATCGAGAGACCATCCGATACCGCCGCCTTCCATGCGGCATAGCCAGAGATCGATGTCCCCGGGCCTTCGCGGCGGATTCGCCACCACATGCGCGATTCCCACCGCGTCGACTCGGTCGGGATCGGACCGCGCACGAAGAGCGAGTCGCCGAGGCGGTCGGGAGTTGGGCTCGCGAGATGAAGGTCGAAGGAGCAATCGGCATTGCCGGCATTGGTCGTCGCGAGCAGCTGTTGCTGCCCGAACCCGTCCTGAAACTGCCCGCCGGGCTCGAAGCCGATGACCGGGGCGCAAGGGATCTGCGTGACGCGAATGGTGACGTTGTCGATCAGCGGCGTGAAGTTCGTCGACTCGACGCAGACCGTGCTCGGGATCCCGAACGCGTCACAGGAGGAGTAGACCTCCCAGACGAAGCTGACCAAGGCCGCGTCCCCGGGCACGCCGTTGTCGGTCGCGACGTTTCGGGTGTGAAAGCAGATCGGGTCGTCGCCGAAGGTGTCATATCGATCCTGCCCCACGCGTCCTGACCAGCCGGTCAGCCCGTTGCGCAGGCACACCCAGGGATAGTAGTTCCACCCCGGTCGACTGAAGACCGCGTTGGCGTGAGGTTGGAGGGAGTACTGGTCCCACTCCGCCAGAATGCTCGCGCAACCCGAGAGCATCGACTTGTCGGCCGGTGGCGAGACCGCGATCTCGTGCTGGCGTCGAGGATGAGTGCTCGAGGCTCCGACCCCGTCGTGCATCTCGAGCACATTCCCCGCGAGCCGACACGAGCAGGCATCGAGGATGGTGTAGTCGCTCAGCGCCGCGATCCCGAAGAAGCTCCCCAGGGGCGAGCAGGCGGCAGCGGTCCATCCCTGCACGCCCGATTCATAGTCGAAGGCCAGAGCCGACGGCGTTCCGGTCCCCGCGATGACGAGGTTGTCCATTCCAAAGGGACCGTAGGACGTCGGGTAGTTCCAGTCCTCGTCGGACCACGCACCATCGGAGGTGAACTCGAATACGAGGTGATAGGTCGACTCGCCCCCGAAGCCGGCCTCAGTCACGGTGAACGCGCCATGGGCAAAGCTCATCGAGGCCGGATCGCCGATCACCGCGGTGAAGCCGTCCCCATTGAGAGGCACCAGGCCTCCGTTCGGGAGCTCGATCCCAACGCGCGTGAAATCGTAGGCCTCTTCGGTGTCGTTGAAATAGTCGAAGGCAATCGTCACCTCGCCGGCCCCGGCGTAGTCGAGTGCGGGGCTCACCCAACGCTGGCAGGCGTTGTTGCCGTAGCCGAGCCCCGACATCCAGCAAAGTGCGTCAGCTTCATCCTGGAAGGTGCCAAACCAGGCGCTCGCCTCGCCGCTCACGATCGGCGCGGCGACCTCGTTGCTGTGCCCGGCCCAGCTCGCGGCCGTGATGCGGCGCGCCGGTGAGTGCTGCGCGACCGAGAGATCGACGGCGTACCAGCCCTCGGGCCCGCCCGCGCCGTGATCGAAGGTCCAAGACTCTCCGAGGACCGCGTAGAGCGCGCCTCCAATCGTCTGCACATACCCGAAGGAGAGCGTATCCGCGCGAGATCCGGCGAGCGGCGCGCGCGCCGGCAGATCGGGGAAAGGTGCACGTGGCCTGCCATCGTCGAACAGGAGCACTTCGTGTCGCGAGCTCCCCGGCGGATCGACGGCGCGGGCCTCCGAGGCGCTGAGGGCGATGCAGAATCCGATCACGAGAAAGACACGGGGCGAAGCGGTGAAGGACCGCATGGCTCCCCCTCTCGAAGTAGTCGAAAAGGCACCCTATCCGGGGTAGGGGCGAGCGAACCTCACAGACAGCAGAGTCGAGTCTAATCTGCCTCGAGCGCCGGCGCAGCCATCGTGACCAGCGCGACGCCGTTGGAAGCGAGGCGGGCGCGACTCCGGAGAGCCCGCGCCCGCCGAACCGCTACTTCAACAAAAGCATCTTGCGCTGTGACTCGTAGCCGCCCGCGCGGAGCTGGCTCCAGAAAACACCCGCGCCGACCGCGTGGCCTTGATCGTCGGTCCCATCCCAGACGACGTTGTGCTCGCCCGCGCCCAGGTTGGCCGAGACCAAGGTCCGAACACGTCGACCGCACACGTCGTAGATCGCGAGCTCCGCTTGCCCCGCCGTCCCAAGGGCGAAGCGAATCGATGTCCGCGGGCTGAAGGGATTCGGCCGGTTCGCGTAGAGCATCGTCACGCCACTGGGCGCCGCGCTCGGGTCGTCCCCCACGTCGGCGCAGCAATTGCAAGGGTTGGTGCAGTACGAAGGGACCTCGGCGTCGCCGCCGAAGATCCAGCGGAGCGAAGCCCGGAGATCCTCGGCGATGGCGTTCACCGTGTGGGCTTCATCTCCGACGCACTCCTCCTGTGCGTCGCGCGTCGAGAGGCGCCCCCACGAGTAACCGCTGAACACCGAGCGATAGTTGTCGCTGTTGCTCGCCGTGACCGACCTCGCGACCTGCGCGTAGTTCGTGTTCACCGGAGGTACGCGGTCGTAGTCCTGATAGACGCGGTTGCCGATCCCGCCGCCAACGGCGTGCAGCACATCGAAGCCGATCTTCTCCGGGCACCAGTTGCCGTAGACGTCGTAGCTCACGAGGGGCGGGAACTGCACGCCCGACGAAGCCTCCACTCGAACGCAGTAGCTTTCGTCGGCCGGTCCGCTCGGGCCGCAGCCCGGCGCGTTGTAGTCGTCACAGAGCGCGATGGCTCCGAGGTAGTTCACGGAGAAGGCGGGGTTGGCCGCCACCAGGATCTGGGAGAGGTTCTCGCCGCTGCCGATCCATCCCTGACGGTTCCCGTTGGCGTTCATGTTGCACACCACCGCGGACAGCCAATCCCCCATCAGGTGGAAGTCCTCGAACTCCATCGATCCGGCCTGGACGTTTCCCGTGTAAAGCACGACCTGGCGATATCCGAGCATTTGTACAATGCCGACCCCGTTGTTTCCACCGACCGGACGCGCGAAGGGCGCGTTCCAGTTGGAGGAGGCGTCATTGTAGTCATAGCGATCCCATCGCGTCGGGTTCGGGATCGGCGCGTCGAACGCCGCGCCGTTCAGCACCACATTCAATGCGCGTTCGACGAGGGGTTGCTCGCCGGTGTTGAGGTCTATGGTGAGGATGCACGGAAACTTGTTCGTGCCGCCCACGATCCGCCAGCTCGGCAGGATCTCGAACTCGAGGAGACTGCCGCCGGTAGTGTCGGGCAGATAGAAGCAGTCGGTCGGCGTGCAGGTGTAGTTCGAGGTGATGAAGTACTGCACCTGACTGCCAGCCGCCAGAATGCCGTCCCAGATCATCTCGTTCTGGTCGGTCCCCTCTCCCGCGAAGTCGTCGTCATCCTCGCGGAACTCCGAGATCGATCTGTCCCTGAGAGGCACATTGCTCCACTGGACGGAGTCCATGCGGCCGAAGGTGAACTGGCCGGCGGGGCCGACGATGGAGAGACCGTCCGAGACCGCGGTCTTCCAGGTCGAGTAACCAGGGATCGACGCCTGTCCGGGGCCCTCGCGCCGGACTCGCCACCACAGGCGCGACTCCCATCGTGACGAGGAGCTCGGCACCGGACCGCGCACGAAGAGCGAGTCGCCGAGGCGCGCCGGGGCCGAGCTGTCCCGATGCAGGTCCCACGTGCAGTCGGCGTTTCCGGTGTTGGTCGTCGACAGGGACGTCAGCTGTCCGAATCCGTCCTGGAACTGCCCGCCGGATTCGAACTTCACGACCGGCGCGCAAGGCACCTGGGTCACCCGAATCGTCACATTGTCGATCAGTGGTGTGAAGTTTGTCACGTTTGTACAGACCGTGGTGGGGATGCCGAACGCGTCACAAGACGAGTAGATCTCCCAGACGAAGCCGACCAAGGCCGCCTCGCTGGGCACACCGTTGTCGGTCGCGACGTTTCGGGTGTGAAAGCAGGTCGGCCCGTTCTCGAACGAGGTGAACGAGTCCTGCCCAATGCGACCCGACCATCGGGTGATTCCGGACACGGGACAGACGTAGGGATAGTAGTTCCACCCCGGGCGCGTGAAGACCCCGTTCGCTTGCGGCTGAATCGAGTACTGGTCCCACTCCGCAAGGATGGTGGAGCAACCGGACAGACTCGACTTGTCGGCCGGCGGAGAGAAGACCATCTCGTGCTGCCCCACCGGATGCGAGCCGGCCGCTCCGACGGCGTCATGCAGCTCGAGCACGTTGCCGCCGAGCCCGCATCCACAGGGATCGAGGATCGTGTAGTCGCTCAAGGGAGCGATTCCGAAGTAGCTGCCCCTCGGCGCGCAGAGGGACGATGTCCATCCCTGGGCGCCCGACTCGTAATCGAACATCAGAGGCGAGGGCGAACCACTGCCCGCGATCGAGAGGTTGTCCATGCCGAATGGGCCATAAGACGTCGGATAGCTCGAGTCCTCGTCGGACCAACCGCCGTCGGAGGTGAACTCGAACACGAGGCGATAGGTGGACGATGCTTCGAAGCTGCTCTCGAACGCGGTGAAGGCGCCATGCGCGAAGCTCATCGATCCCGGATCGCCGATCACCGAGGTGAAGCCATCGCCGTTCAGCGGCACTCGGGTGCCATCCGCCAGCTCGATCCGGACTCGTGTGTAGTCGAAGCCATCCTCGGTGTCGTTGAAGTAGTCGAACGCGATGCTCACGTCGCCCGACCCGGAGTACTGGAGCATGGGGCTCACCCATCGCTGGCAAGCGTTGTTGCCGTAGCCGAGCCCCGAGATCCAGCAGAGCGCGTCGGCTTCGTCCTCGAAGGTGCCGAACCATGTGCTCGCTTCGCCGCTCACGATCGGCGCCGGTACGCCGTTGTCGTGACCGGCCCAGGTCGCGGCCGTGATGCGGCGCGCCGGCGTGTGCGCGGTGTTGGAGACGTCCACCGCATACCAACCCTCTGGGCCACCGGCGGCGTGATCGAAGGTCCACGTTTCGCCTGGCACCGCATAGAGCGCGCCGCCGATCGACTGCACGTAGCCGAAGGAGAGCGTGTCCGCGCGAGAGAGGGCGACGGGTGTCCGCGCGGGCAGGTCGCGCAAGCCGCTCTGGTCATCGGCGGCGGCGACGAGCTGCG
>CAZZAH010000256.1:0-6561 GCA_964652115.1 uncultured bacterium
GATAGCTGCCGAGCGCGCGGACGCGTGCGACCTCGCGGCCCAGGCCGTAGATCACCCTCGCTCCCATCGACGCGACCACCACGGCGAAGACCGCGCCGATCGCTGCCGGTGCATAGGCGGCGCCATCGCCGACCTTCACCGCGCCGGCCAGCTGAAGGACCAGGAGCGCCAGCGGCACCATCGCGCCCGAGACGATCGCGCCCGCGATCATCCTCTTCGGCGGGCCAGGAAGGATGAGCGGGAACATGATCACGATCGCCGGAGCCCAGGTGAGGTTCGGCAGCAACTTCGTGTCGTGGTACGCCTGCCAATAGGTGATGAGCGCGCTGACGAAGCAGATGAAGACCTCGT
Organism: uncultured bacterium; assembly: GCA_964652115.1. Classification (GTDB taxonomy): domain Bacteria; phylum Eisenbacteria; class RBG-16-71-46; order CAIMUX01; family CAIMUX01; genus JADJQY01. The sequence goes on from CAZZAH010000256.1 coordinate 352, forward strand.
AGGCGAGCGCGAACGAGTAGAGGCGCCCGACCGGAACGCGTCGGCTGCCGGCCGCCCACCGAATCCCGATCGAGAGGATCAGCGTCGCGAAATTGATCCACGGAATGGCCGCGATGCTCACCGGGCCCGGTTGGCCCGTCGTCTTGGACCAGATCGTCGACCCCAAGAAGATGACGAAGTCGAAGCCGAACGATGCGGCGAAGATCGCGGCCAGGAGACGAAGGCGACCGCGCGCTTCATCGAAGAGGTCGGTCGGGAGCGGTGAGGAGCGACTGCCCGCTCCATCGGTCATCCCCACGCGGACCATGGTGGCGGTCCCGCGCTCCGAATCAAGCATTCGCGATCTCGCCGGCCGATCGACGAACTGTCATCAACGAGCCCTCATCGATGGGCGATCCATGAAGCGGGAAGGCTCATTGGTACTGGCTCGCCGCGTGGAGAGTCAAGCTCGCAGGCGCGGGCCGAACTTGCCGCACGTTGGGGTCATTCGTAGACTGCTCCCGCGATGAAAGCGATCCACCGTCACTCCGATCGGGGCATGATGCTCGCGGCGACCCTCACCGCGGGAACCCTCCTTGCCCAGCAGGTGGGCAGCAAGGCGGTGCGCGACGCGCTCTTCCTCTCGCGCTTCCCGGTGACCGCGCTTCCGATGATCGTCTTCGCGACCGCAATCTTCTCGGTCGGCGCGTCGGTCCTTGCCGCGCGGCTCTTGACCAAGCACGGTCCGCACAAGGTGATTCCGTGGACCTTCGTCGCCAGCGCGATCACCATGGCGCTGATCTGGGCGATGGGTCCGATGAGCGCGAGGGGGCAGGCGATCGCGCTCTACCTCCAGGTCTCCGCGATCGGGATGATCCAGATCTCGGGCTTCTGGTCCCTGATCAACGAATCGTACGACCAGCGCGGCTCACGCCAACGGCTCGCGCGGATCGCGGCGTTCGGAACCCTCGGTGGTTTGGTCGGAGGCGCCCTCGCGACCCAAGTCGGCGCGACGTGGGGGCTGAGCGCGATCCTTCCGATGCTGGCGGCACTTCACGGGGTTTGCGCGATCACCACGCTCTTCCTTCACCCGCTCCGCCCGCGACATCACGCACACGCGCGCCCGCCGTCTCACGCTCACGCGGGCGAAGGCGAAGCGTGGGTCGGCCTCAAGGTCTTCGGGCGTGTCCCTTACATGCGGATGCTGGCGGCGTTGGTGCTTCTGAGCACGATCGCGGCCGCGTTGATCGACTATGTCTTCAAGGTGCAGGCGACGCGCCACCTCGCTCCGTCGACTCTGCTGCCGCTCTTCGCCGCGTTCTACACCGGCATCGGGGTGCTGAGCTTTCTCATCCAGGTGACCTTGAGTCGTCCGCTCTTCGATCGACTCGGTTTGGGAAGGACGATGGCGGCGCTCCCTCTCGGCGTCGCGACCGGAAGCTTGGTCGGGCTGATCCTGCCGGGTCCGGTCTCGGCCGCATTCACGCGCACGCTCGAGGCGGTGCTCACCGACACGCTCTATCGCGCCGGCTACGAGGTTCTCTTCTCGCCGGTGCCGACGCGTGAGAAGCGGGCGACCAAGGCGATCGTCGACGTCGGGGTCGAACGCGTCGGCGACGCGCTCGGCGCCGGCATCATCCAAGCGGTGCTTCTTCTCGGCGTGGCGTTGACCGTGCCGCTACTCTTGGGTCTCTCGATCCTCTGCTCGCTGATCGGGCTCGGCATGGCGCGGCGCGTTCAGTCGGGCTACGTCGAGGCGCTGGAGCGCCATCTCCTCAGCCGATCGAACGAGGTCGAGGAGAAGGCGAGCGTCGACCGGAGCCTCACGCACACGATCGAGATGGTGTGGGCGGAGGATTCGGGCGCCGACTTCCTGCAGGAGCCACGTGGCTCCTTCCTCGAGGAGATGGGGGAGGACGCGGAGGATGTCGCGGCCGATGCCCGCGCCGCCGCGGACGAGCCGTTCTTTCGCCAGGTCACTTCGCTTCGCGGAGCCGATCCCGCGCACGTAAGGCAGAGGATCGTCGAGCTCGGACCGATCACGCCGGCGCTCGCACCGCACGTCATTCCGCTCCTCGCGTGGGACGCCGTCGCGGATACGGCCGCGATCGCGCTTCGAAGCGCGGCGCCTCGGATCGTGGGACAGCTCGTCGATGCGCTGCTGAATCCGGAGGAGGAGTTCGCTATCCGGCGCCGCATTCCGCGGATCATCGCCGATTGCCCGTCTCCGATCGCGGTCGAAGGGCTCTTTCATGGCCTGCTCGATCGTCGCTTCGAGGTGCGCTATCGCTCCGGGCGCGCGCTGCTCCATCTGCACGAGTCGGTCGGCATCGTCGAGCTCGACCCCGAGCGCGTCTACCTTCACGTCCTGCGCGAGATGGCGGTCGATCGATCCGTGTGGGCAAGCCACCGGCTCCTCGAGCTGCCGGAGGACGAAGACGAAGCTCGCCAGGTCGACGCGGTGCTGCGCGATCGGATCGATCGCTCGCTCGAGCATGTCTTCACCATGCTCTCGTTGGCCCTGCCGATGCAGCCGCTTCGGATCGCGTTCCGCGGCTTGCACGCCGACGACCCGACGCTTCGGAGCACCGCGCTCGAGTACCTCGAGAGCGTGCTGCCGCCTCGGGTGCGCGAAGGGCTCTGGCCGATCCTCGAAGGGCAGCGCGCCCCGGCCGCGGCGGCTCGTCCGCGCGAGGAGGTACTGGCCGATCTCCTGCGCTCGAACGAATCGATCGCGCTCAACCTGCTCGCGCTGCGTCGCAAGGACCCGCGGCCATAGCGCCGCGCATGAGCTTCGACGGCGCTTCGAGAAATTTTCGAAATTCCGCGCGAGCGATGTAGAGAATCGGGGCGTGGCCTCGACTTGGGGTTGAAGGCGCCCCGTGGTGGGACGCGCCGACGAAAAGGAGTGAACGATGAAGTACATGCTGATGATGAATGCCCCGGGCTCCGGTCCCTACCAGATCATGTCGTGGGCCGAGCAGGACATCAAAGCGCACATCGCCTTCATGATGAGCTTCGTGAAGAAGCTCGCGAGCCAAGGCGAGCTGGTCGCGGCCGAAGGGCTCGCCGGCCCTGATCAGGCCAAGCTCGTTCGCGCGGGGAAGGACGGAACGCCGGCGACTGATGGTGTCTTTCCAGAATCGAAGGAGTTCCTCGCCGGCTACTGGATCGTCGACGTCGAGAGCCCGGAACGCGCCTACGCGATCGCGGCCGAGGCGTCGCTCGCGCCGGGCCAGGGCGGCAAGCCGCTCCATCTCGCGATCGAGGTAAGGCAGGTGATGAGCGCGCCGCCGGTCGATCCGAGCTAACACCTCCGATGCCCCTGGATCCTTACGCCGAGCAGCTGCTGCGCGAGCTAGGTCCATTGGTGCTCGGCGTGATCACCCGGCGATTCCGTGATTTCGGCGCGGCGGAAGACGCGGTGCAGGAGGCCTTGATCGCGGCGGCGGCGCAGTGGCCGCGAGATGGGATGCCGCTCGATCCGCGCGCCTGGCTCATCCGCGTCGCGTCGCGACGGCTGACCGATCAAGTGCGCGCGGAGACGGCGCGTCGCCTGCGAGAGGAGCTCGTCGTCTCGCTCGTGCCGCCGGAGGAGCAGCTAGCCCTTCCGCCCGACGCGGAAGATCCATCGGCCGAAGACGACACTCTCACCCTGCTCTTCATGTGCTGTCATCCGGCGCTTTCCACTTCGTCCGCGATCGCGCTCACGCTTCGCGCGGTCGGAGGGCTCACCACGGCCGAGATCGCGCGCGCGTTTCTGGTGCCCGAGGCGACGATGGCGCAGCGCATCAGCCGCGCGAAGCAGAGCATCGCGGAGTCGGGCCTTCGCTTCGAGCTCCCGAGCGCGGAGGAGCGGGACGCGCGGCTCGACGCGGTGCTCCACGTCCTCTACCTCATCTTCAACGAGGGGTACACCGCGAGCTCGGGAGAGGAGCTCCATCGTTCCGATCTTTCGCACGAGGCGATTCGACTCGCGCGCCTGCTCCACTCGCTCGTGCCCGCGTCCACCGAAGCGGCGGGTCTGCTCGCGTTGATGCTCCTGACCGATGCGCGCCGCGCGGCCCGCAGCGGCCCGAGTGGGGAGCTCATTCCGCTCGATCAGCAGGACCGCGCCCTCTGGGATCGAGCGAGGATCGACGAGGGCCTCGCGCTCTTGAACGTCACGCTGGCCCTGGGAGCGATCGGGGAATACCAACTTCAGGCGGCGATCGCGGCGCTTCACGACGACGCACCGAGCGCGGAGGCGACCGATTGGCCCGAGATCCTGGCGCTCTACGGTCTGCTTCAGCGGATGTCCGACAATCCGATGGTCGACCTCAATCACGCGATCGCGCTTGCGATGGTGGAGGGTCCGGCCGCCGGGCTCGCGCGCCTCGAGCAGCTCTCGCGCGATCCGCGCCTGGCGGGCCATCATCGATTCGATGCGGCGCGCGCGCACCTGCTCGAACGCTCGGGCGATCGCGCGGCGGCGGTGACGCACTACCTCCGAGCGGCCGAGCGCACCGCGAGCATGCCCGAGCGAAACTACCTCATGACCCACGCAGCGCGGCTTCGAGACGCCTGACCGAACCCGTCGCTTGACCTCAGGCTCCGAAGCGGGTTCACTCGTCGGTTCCCACTCCGCGCCCTCCGCGCCTCCCTCTTCACTCGATAGGAGACTCCTGTGCGTACATCGACGCGACTTCGCCAGCTTGCGCCTCTCGCCGCGCTCCTCGTCGGCCTCGCCGCCGCCTCTTGCGGAGGCGATGGCGACAAGGACCCGACCGGACCCGGGCCTTCGGGCACCGACCCCTACTATCTTCGCGGCACGATCAACGGCGCGGCCTGGTCGGCCCCTGGCCTTCCGATCGGCGTGACCCATGCCACGCCCGGCCAGTACGTCCTGATCGCGGAGCCGGCGGGGAGCTATCGGCTCAGCATCGTGCTTTGGAACATCACCGGCCCGGGGACCTACGCTCTCGGCGTCGGCGCGCAGACTCGCGGCGGAACGGTGACGCTGTCGCTCCAGCCCGCGACCTGGGTCGCGCCCAACTCCGGCTCCGCTGGGAGCATGACCTTCACCACGCTCAATGACACCTTGATGGTGGGGACCTTCAACTTCACCGCGAACGAGGTGGGGGGTGCGAGCACGCGGACCCTGACCGCAGGGGAATTCCGCCTCCGCGTGGTGACGCTCGGCACGGTCGGACCGGTGCCCGACAACGCGTGGTCCGAGGTGCGCGCCACGATCAACGGGGCCGCATGGAACGCGGCGGCCGTCGCGCCGTCCTACGCGAACAACACCCTGGGGATCGCGGCGTTCAACGACACGCGCACGCTGACGCTGGTCTTCTCCCAGGTAGACGGCCCGGGCGAATACCATCTGTCGACGGCCATTCCCATCCGCACCATGACGGTCGTCGGCGACGGCACCGATCCCAATGTCTGCTGCTGGGGCGGCTATGAGACCGCGACGGCGACCTTGATCGTCGACAGCATTACGTCGACGCGGATCGTCGGTAGCCTGCACGCGAGCCTCGAGCCCTCGCCGTTCGGTGGAGCGACCGGCACGGTCGAGATCGTTGGAGGCACGTTCAGCATCGGGCTTATCAACGCGCCGTAAGGAGGAGCAACGTGGCAAGCATCGATGGAAAGGTCGTCGTCATCACGGGAGCGAGCTCAGGCATCGGCGCGGAGGCCGCACGCGCGATCGCGCGAGCGGGCGGTCGTCCCGTGCTCGTCGCGCGGCGTGAGCCTGAGCTTCGCGCGGTTGCCCAGGAGTGCGGTACGGATGCGCTCGTGGTTGTGGCCGACGTGACGCGTCGCGCGGAGAGCGAGCGCGTGCTCGCGACCGCGCTCGAACGCTTCGGCCAGGTCGACGTCTGGATCAACAACGCCGGCCGCGGCATCACGAAGTCAACCGCCGAGCTGACCGACGAGGACTTCGACGAGATGATGCTGGTGAACGTGAAGTCCGCGCTCTACGGGATGCAGGTGGTGCTGCCGCATCTCCAAGGACGCGGCGCAGGGCACATCATCAACGTCTCTTCGCTGCTGGGTCGCGTTCCCTTCGCCAGTTTTCGTTCCGCCTACGCGGCGGCGAAGCACGCGCTGAACGCGCTCACCGCGTCGCTGCGCATGGACCTCCGTGAAGCCTATCCCGGGATCCATGTCTCGACCGTTTCGCCCGGCGTGGTCGCGACCGACTTCGGTCTGAATGCCTTGGGCGGAGGTCCCGACTCGCGCGGG
>CAZZAH010000257.1:0-3521 GCA_964652115.1 uncultured bacterium
CTCTTCTACGAGATGGAGCGCGACGCGCGGGTCATCTGCATGGGCGAGGACATCGGCACGATGGGCGGCGCGTTCGGCGTGACCAAGGGGTTGATCGACTCCTTCGGCGAGGAGCGCGTGATCGACACGCCGATCTCGGAGTCGCTGATCATGGGCGGCGCGGTGGGTGCCGCGATCGTCGGCATGCGGCCGGTGGCCGAGATGCAGTTCGCCGACTTCATCTCCTGCGGATTCGATCAGCTCGCCAACAGCGCGGCGACGATGTGCTATCGCCACGGCGGCAAGGTCGCGGTGCCGATGGTGGTGCGTTGTCCTTCGGGCGCGCGCATCCGCGGCGGCCTCTTCCACTCGCAGAACGTGGAGAACTTCTTTCTGACCGTGCCTGGAGTGAAGATCGTGGCGCCCGCGACGGCCGAGGATGCGTCGGGGTTGCTTCGCTCTGCCATCCACGATCCCAATCCCGTGATCTACCTCGAGTACAAGTACCTCTACCGGCGGATCAAGGCGAAGCTGCGTCGCGTGGCGGAGGCGGTCCCGATCGGGGTCGCGGCCTTTCGTCGGCTCGGGCGCGACGTGTCGCTCGTGACCTATGGACCGACGGTGCATCTTTGCCTCGAGGCGGCGGAGCGGCTGGCGCAGGAGGGGATCGAGGCCGAGGTGCTCGACCTTCGCACGGTGAAGCCGCTCGACATCGACTCGGTGCTCGCGACGGTGAAGAAGACGCATCGCTTGGTGGTGGTGCACGAGGACCGTACCTTCTGCGGCCTGGGTGCTGAGATCTCGGCGCGGATCGGGGAGCGTGCGTTTGACTGGCTCGACGCGCCGGTCAAGCGCGTGACCACCGCCGACACGCACTATGCGTATGCGCCGGTGCTCGAAGACTCGATCCTCCCGAGCGTCGAGGGGATCGTCGAAGCGGCGAAGGAGACCGTGCGCTACTAGAGCCACGGGAAGGAGTTTCATGGCGGAGAAGATCATCGCGGTGGTGGGCGCGACCGGCGCGCAAGGCGGCGGCCTGGTCCGCGCGATTCAGGCCGATCCGAGCGGCGGATTCCGGGCGCGCGCGATCACGCGGGACGTCAACTCGGACAAGGCGAAGGCGCTGGCCGCGCTCGGCGCCGAGGTGGTGAACGGCGACGTCGGTGACGAGGCGAGCCTCGATCGCGCGTTCGAGGGCGCGCACGGCGCCTTCTGCGTCACCTTCTTCTGGGATCACCTCTCGGCCGAGCGTGAAGGCGAAGAGGCGCGGCGGATGGCGCAAGCGGCCAAGCGCGGCGGCGTGAAGCACGCCATCTGGTCGACCTTCGAGGACACACGAAAGCTCGTTCCCCTGAGCGACACGCGCATGCCGACCTTGATGGGGAAGTACAAGGTGCCGCACTTCGATGGAAAGGCGGACGCGGATCATCACTTTCGCGACGCGGGCGTGCCGACGACCTTCCTCCTCACCTCCTTCTACTGGGAGAACTTCATCTACTTCGGCTCAGGCCCGCAGCGCGGCGAGGACGGCAAGCTCTACCTGACCTATCCGATGGGGACGAAGCCGATCCCGGGCCTCGCGTCGGAGGACATCGGCCGCTGCAGCTACGGGATTCTGAAGCGAGGCTCTGAGTTCATCGACAAGTACGTCGGCGTCGCGGGCGGTCACGAGACCGGCGACGAGATGGCGGCGTTGATGGGTCGCGCGCTTGGACAAGAGGTGCGCTACAACTCGGTCCCGCCCGACGTCTATCGGAGCTTCGGCTTCCCGGGCGCGGATGAGCTCGGCAACATGTTCCAGTACGAGCACGACTTCAGCGAGGAGTTCACCGGCCTCCGCGACCTCAAGCTCTGCCGCGAGCTCAATCCACAACTTCAGACACTCGAGCAGTGGTTGGCCGTCAATGCCACCAAGATCCCGATCAAGTAGTTCGGCGATTCAACGCGCGCGAAGGAGCGCCGGGCGTCGTGCCCGGTGGCTCCTCGCGAAGGCGGTCGCTGTCGTCGTCACCGCCGTCGTCCTCGCGCAGGTGCCGTCGGCGCGCGGAGAGACGATCGAGGAGTTGATCAACCCTCGAACCACGCATGGCTCGTGGGTGAGCGACGGCGCGGGCGTGCTGAGCGACGCCACCGAGGCCGAGCTCAACGCCAATAGCGACGCGCTCCAGCGCGCGAACGGTGCCGAGCTCGCGATCGTGACGCTGCGCGACACCGGTGATCGAACGTCGAAGGAGTTCTCGACCGAGCTCTTTCATCGCTGGGGCATCGGCAAGGCGGACCGCGATAACGGCATCATGATCCTGCTCGCGGTTGAGAGCCGGCGCGTCGAGGTCGAGGTGGGCTACGGTCTCGAGCCGATCCTTCCCGACGGCAAGGTCGGGCGCATCCTTCACCCCATCTCCGCCGCGAGCTATCGCCAGGATCGCTGGGAAGAGGGAACCCTCGCGCTCGCGAAGGCGCTCGGCGCGGCGATCACCGAGGCGAAGGAAGGCGTTCCGGCGAAGCGCGGGACGCGAGGCTCCGGGCGCGGGCATGGTGCCGAGGCGTTGGTCGTGTTCGGCGGCGCGCTCGCGGGTGTGGCGGGCACCGGCTGGTATGTTCGCCGCCGCCGTTGGATCCGCCACTGTGAGCGCTGCCGCAAGACCATGACGCTCCTGAGCGAGCAAGCGGACGACGCCTACCTCTCCGAAGGCGAGGTCTTCGAAGAGTCGATCGGGAGCATGAACCACGTTGTCTGGCGGTGCGCCTCGTGCGATGTCTCTCGCATCGAGCATCGGCGCGCCCGCGGAGGTTCGTACGCCGAGTGCCCGCGCTGCCACTTGCGGACGCTTCGCACCGATAACGTGGTCCTACAGCATCCGACCACCACCGAAGAGGGACGCAAGGAGGTCACGCGCGTCTGCGCACGATCGAGCTGCGCCCATCGCGAGTCCGAAATCGTCAGCATCGCGTTGATTTCGCCGGTGATCGCGGGCTCGTCCGACGGCGGCTCGGGCAGTGATTGGAGTAGCTCGAGCTCCGGCTCGAGCAGCTCGAGCAGCGACTTCGGCGGCGGAGATTCGGGCGGCGGCGGCGCGGGCGACAGCTTCTGAGCGGCTCGCGCTGACCGCCGCGCCCTAGACGTCGCGCGACTTCCGCTCTTCCTTCTCGCGCAGCTGCATGAAGTCGAGGTAGTGGAGCGCGGCGCGGATGTTCTCCGTCTGCGCGGCGCGGCAGGCGCGATGGAACTGCGAGAGGCTCGCCTTCCGCGTGCGGAGCTCCTCCAACGTGCGAAGCACCACCGAGGGATGCGCGAGATGCGCCTCCTCGAACGCTCGCCACCAGCGCTTGACCTCGGTCGTGGCGACGTCGTGGCCCACCGCCGAGCGCAGCGACTCGATCTTCTCGCGCATCTGCTCGCGTGAGAGCGTGCCGATCGCCTTCGCGCTCGAGCGACGAGGGTTTCTCACGCGAATCAGTCCACCGGCGCGCTTCCGGAGCGCGATCGAGATGTCGACCGGCGCCTCGCCGCTCGCGTTGGTTTCGAAGATCGGCGCTTCCCA
>CAZZAH010000257.1:3621-6518 GCA_964652115.1 uncultured bacterium
AGCTCGGGGATGAGCCCGAACTTCCGGAGGTCGGCATGCGTGACCTGCGTGAGCGGATCCATCTCCGGCTCGGGGCCGGCGGCGGCGGGAATGCGCACGCGGCGCCGCACGATCTCCTCCAACTGCACGAACGCGCCGGCGAAGATGAAGAGCATGCGCGAGGTGTCGACCTCATAGACCTCGTGCTGCACGCGCACCGTCACCATCCGTCCATCGAGGATGGTGAGGAGCGCGTTCTGCACCCCTTCGCCCGAGACGTCGCGCACACCGCTCAACCGCTTCCGCGCCTTGTCGAGCTCATCGAGGAAGATGATGCCGCGCTCCGCCATCGACACGTTCATCTCGCACTGCACGAGGAGGCTTCGGATGAGGCCGTCGACCTGGTTCTCGCCGACGTAACCCGCTTCGACCAGACCGGCCGCGCTGCCGAAGTGAACCGGCGCGCCTAAGTACTCCGCCAGGCGACGCACGAGGTAGCTCTTGCCCGAACCGGTGGGGCCGAAGAGGAGCACATGATTCGCGCCGAAGGGCCGACGCTCCGCGCCGGCGAGGAACGAGTCGCGTTCCGCTTCCCACGCGAGGGAGAGGTAGTGGTTGTAGGCGCTGATCGAGAGCGCTTCCTTCGCCTCTTCTTGACCGCGAACGTAGCGGTCGAGATAGGCCTGGATCTCGGTCGGAGTGGGCAGCAGGGGGGATGACTTCGCCATCTCGCACACTCGCTATTTAGGGTGGTCCGCTGAAGTGGGCGCAACGTAGCAAAGGGCCCGCGCGATCCTCAAGGCCTAATCCGGTTCGCCTCTGCTTGGTGAGCTAGTCGATGACGTGAATGGTGACCCACTCCGACTCGGCGCGCTGATGGTGAATCGATCGCCAGAGCAACCTGACCGCTTCCGTCGGTTCGGAGCTGCGACCGCGCCATGCGTCCCACTCCGCCGCGCTTGCATCGTAGACGAAGCGCACGCGATAGAGCCCAGGTTGAGAGGGGGTCCAATACCAATGCCCAGGGACGCGTGCCTTGCGTGGCGACTCGAAGAGACGACGGCTCGCGCCCGCATCGATCCAGCGGAAATCTGTCTCGTGCATTCGCGCGATCTGACCCGCGCGGCACCAGCGCGGCCCTGGGTCGACCGGCGTGCCCGCCGCGTCGGTGATCTCGAGTCCGATCCGCGGAGCGCGCACGCCGTCCTCCGCGCCGTCGAGCGAAGGCGCGACGAGCCACTTCTCCTCGCTCTCGTTTCGAAGCGTGACGTCGTAGAAGAACTCCTGTCCGACTCGGAGCGTTCGCGGCTCGAGTGAAAGGTCGGCGTGAAGGCAGGCGATCTGGTTGATGAGCGAGTCATAGCGCGCGCCGATCTGGAGACTCGGGACGCGCCACCGTCGCTCCCGCAGGAGCCGCGCGCCGTCTCTACGCATGGCGACGATCTGATCCGCCGCCGGGAGCCACGCCTCGCGCGACGGTTGCTCCAGACGATCGAGCAGGTCGGGCGGGACCTTCGCGGCCTCCGCGCTCGAAGCAGTCCAAACCAAGAAGAGGATCGCGAGAATGCGGGCGGCGCGTTTCTTCATTCCATTCTCCCCGAATGCCGCGCGGATCCTATCACGTGGGTTGGGCACGCACGCCGGACACGCCGGATCTGGCCGGTTCGCCGGCTCTCGGCTACACTGCGCCGGGCCCAACGAAAGGAGATCCGCATGTCCTCCAGCACGACCAGCGCCGACTCGACCACGCACGCGGGCGCGCGTTCCAGCGAAGCCTTGATCCACCAGACCGAGACCTTCGGCGCGCACAATTACCATCCGCTGCCGGTCGTGATCGCGAGCGCCGAGGGGGTGTGGGTCACCGACCCCGAGGGGCGCCGCTACATGGACTTCCTCTCGGCCTACTCCGCGGTCAACCAGGGGCATCGTCATCCGAAGGTGATCAAGGCGCTGAAGGATCAAGCCGATCGCTGCACCCTCACCAGCCGCGCCTTCTTCAACGACAAGATGGGCGACTTCCTCGAGAAGCTCTGCGCCTACACCGGCTACGACATGGCGCTGCCGATGAACACCGGCGCCGAGGCGGTCGAGACCGCGATGAAGATGGCGCGCATGTGGGGCAGCAAGGTCAAGGGCGTGGAGAACGGCAAGCAGGAGATCATCGTCTGCGAGGAGAACTTCCACGGACGCACGATCACCATCATCTCCTGCTCGACCGATCCCGACGCGACCGATCACTACGGGCCTTATACGCCGGGCTTCAAGATCATCCCGTACGACGACGTGAAGGCGCTCGAGGCGGCGATCACGCCCAACACCGTCGCCTTCCTGGTCGAGCCGATCCAGGGCGAGGCCGGGGTGAAGGTGCCGTCGAACGGCTATCTCCGCGCAGTGCGCGAGATCTGCACCAAGCAGAACATCCTCATGATCGCCGATGAGGTGCAGACCGGCTTCTGCCGCACCGGGAAGAAGTTCGCGTGCGATTGGGAAGGCGTGCGGCCCGACGCGATGACCTTGGGCAAGGCGCTCGGCGGCGGCGTGCTGCCGGTGTCGGCCGTGGTCGCGGATCACAAGGTGCTCGGCGTCTTCACTCCCGGAACGCATGGCTCGACCTTCGGCGGCAATCCGCTCGCGGCCGCGGTCGGCATCGCCGCGCTCGAGGTGCTCGAGGAGGAGAAGCTCGATCAACGCGCGGAAGAGCTCGGCCAGGTCGTGCGCGATGGCCTGAGCAAGATCCGCTGCCCGAAGCTTCGCGTCGTGCGCGGCAAGGGGCTCCTGAACGCGGTCGAGTTCGAGCCCGGCTTTGAAGCGTGGAACGTCTGCGTCGCGCTCAAGGACGCGGGTCTTCTGGCGAAGCAGACCCACGGCAACATCATTCGCTTCGCGCCGCCGCTCGTCATCTCGCGCGAAGAGGTCGG
>CAZZAH010000258.1:0-6515 GCA_964652115.1 uncultured bacterium
GCGATCCCTTCCTCGACCAGGATGCCGCAGGCTCGGATGACCGTCTCGTTCGCCCCTTCGGAAAAGACGACGCGCAGCGGCTCCTCGCTTCGCGCCCGGATCATGAACGCTCGAAGCGCCTCGCGACGCGCGCCCAGGCGAAGCGTCAGTCGCTCACGATACGGTTCGGGTTCGACCGGCGCGCGCGCGACGCCGTCGGCGATCGCCTGCTCGGTCACCGCGCTCGACTCCCAAGCGAGGATCCGCGGGTCGATCGGCTTGGGCAGGAGGTACTCCGGGCCAAAGGTGAAGTGCCCACCGCCGTAGGCGCGATCGACCTCCTCGACGACATCTTCGCGCGCGAGGTTGGCCAGCGCGCGCACCGCGGCGAGCAGCATCCCCTCGGTGATTCGCGTCGCTTGCACATCGAGCGCACCGCGAAGGATGTACGGACAACTCAACAGATCCAAGACCGCGTTGGGGTACTGCCCGAGCGCGGTCGCGACGATCGCGTCGCGCCGACTCGTCCGCGCCGCCTCGTAGCCGATCTCGGGCTCGGGCGTGGCGAGCGCGAGAATGATCGGGAAGCGGTTCATCGTCCGAATCATCTCCGGCGTGAGGACGCCGGCCGCGGACGCGCCGACGAAGACATCGGCGTCGGCCAGGCCCTCTTCCAAACGGCGAAGCTCCGAACGCCGCGCAAGCTCTCGCTGGTGAGGCGGCAGATCGTCACGCTCCGGATGAAGCAGTCCGCGGGCGTCGTAGACGAGCAGGTTCTCCGGCGCCACGCCGAGTCGGGTGAAGAGCCGCGCGCAGCCCGTCCCGACCGTGCCGGCGCCGCAGAGCACCACGCGAACCTGCTCGATCCGCTTGCCGGTGAGATCGAGCGCGTTGATCAACGCGGCCGCGGCCACCACCGCCGTGCTGTAGAGGTTCTCGTGAAAGACCGGAATCTCGAGCTCACGCTTCAAGTCTTCGTAGACCTCGAGCCCGAGTGGCGCCGCGAAGTCCTTCAAGATCACGCCGCCGAAGGTCGGCTGCAGGAGTCGCATGGTGTGGACGATCTCCTCGCGGCCGCCGCTTTCGATCTCTAGATCGAACACATCGAGATCGGCCAGGCGCTTGAAGAGGATGGCGATGCCTTCGAGCATCGGCTTGGCCGCCGCCGCGCCGACCGCGCCCAATCCCGGCACGGCTGACCCATTGCTCACGACCGCGACCAGATTCCCGCGCGCGGTGTAGCGAAAGGACTGCGAAGGATCGCGCGCGATCTCCTCGGCGGGAAAGGTCGCGCCGGGGAGATAGGCCAAGCGCATCTCGCGAAGGCTCAAGCACGGCTTGGTCGAACGCACCTCGATCTTCCCGGGGCGATCCCCCGCGTGGTACCCGAGAGACTCTTCCGAGCGGATCATGACCTCTCCTCTCCTCGCTTCCGCGGCGCCTCGCGAATGGCGTCGGCCAGCACCGCGGCGAAGCTCGGTACCGGACGAACCTGAAGAATCCAGAGTCGAGCCCCTTCCAGGGCGAACTCCACGTCGATCGGATAGCCGAACTCGCGCTCGAGTCGAACCGCCACGCGCACCAGCTGGACCAACTCGGGATATTCGAGCGCGGGACGGAGCCGTTGATGCGCGAGCGTCTCCACCTTGATCGTCCCGACGCCGGCGCGACGATTCCACACCACCTGCTCGCGCTTCTCACGGACGCGGTAGCGCACGATCGGCTGCCCGCGCTCGATGTCGGCGGTCTTTCGAACGACGATCTGATCGGGCACGACCGCGCCCGAGACGATCCCTTCGCCCAAACCAAGACCGGCGTTGATCACGATCTCGTCCCAGGCTCGCTCCGCGAGGTTGACCGTTTGCAGCACGCCGGCGACGCGAGCCTCCACCATTCGCTGCACGATCACGCCGCCGCCGACCGCTTCCTCACCTGGACCCAGGAGCTCGCGATGCCTTAGCGCGCGCTCGTTCCACAACCCGCACCAGGCGCGGCGCAGATGCTCGAGCAACGACGATTCGCCGCGCACGAACAAGAAGGTGTCGAACTCGCCGGCGCGCGTCGCCGCCTCGCGATCCTCTTCCAAGGCCGAAGAACGCACCGCCACCATCGACGGCTCGCCCGCGCTCGCGGTCCAGCCGCGATAGTGGTCGCGAATGTCCGCGCAGAGGGCCGCCGGCAACTCGACTCGTTCCCACAGCGCCGCCACCGCCGAGGCCTTCGCGCCCGCGGAGAGCTCCGACTGCGCGAGGACTTCGTCGATGCGCTCGCCCAAGGTCGCCACCGACAGCGGATCGCCCATGCGACGCATCGAGGTCTGCATCGCGGAGCGAAATGCTGTGTCGGTCACGACGAACCACGGTGGCACAAGGTCGGGTGACACGAGCTTCGTCACCTCGGCCAGGTTCGCCGCCTTGGCGCCGATCATGGGCAAGAGCTCGATCCCACCCGCATCGGCCCCCACGATCCACCGGCGTCGCGCCGCGTGCAGGGTCGCCGCGTCGGTGACCGCGAGCGCACGCGTCCAAAGCTCCAACCCTGCTCGTTCCGACTCCTGCCCGCGCCCGCCGGGCAAGCGATCGATCCGATCGAGATCACGCAGTCGATGACGGAGCGCGGGATCGGATCGACGCATCGACGCGAGCTCGCGGAGGCACTCAGTCCCGAGCAGGTCGGCACGATCGCGCGTCCATCGCTCCAGTGCTTCGACGTCTCCCGTCACGATCTCGGGCGGGTCGAGGTCGCAAGCGCGAAGCACCGGCCCGATACGGAGCAGGCTCTCGCGCCGGTCGAGCACCTCTCGCCGCAAGGCCAAGAGCTCGAAGAGGGACGGCGCCTCCGGCATTCGACGCTCCGCTTCGTCGAGCGCGGCTCGATAGCGCGCGGAGAGGCTCCCGGCCAATCGACCGACCTTCTCTCGCGCCGCCTCGCCGGTCCGCGGATTCGCCAACAGCATGGAGAGCAGCGCGCCGCGCTCAACCTCGAGCGCCTCGCGCGACGTCGTGGCAGAGAGCAGCTCGCGAACCGCGTAACCGGCGAGCGCCGGTTCGCTCAGCCCCGGCAGGATCCGTTCGAGCCGATGACGCGCCTTCACCGCGCGCCCTCGCACCAGCAGCGTCTCGCGTGGATCGTTCGCGGTCTCGAGCTCCGACGCGGTGCGGCGCAGTTGACGGAAGCTCTCGTGCATCGAGAGCACCTCGGGCGCGTGACCGAGGCAGCGCACGATCCCCTCGTCCGCGTCCACCTCCACGATGTCGCCCTCACGGATGAGCATCTCGTGCTCCTCCCGATCGGTGCGGAGAGCGAGCGAGCGTCCTCGATAGGTGGAGAGTGTTTCGCGCGCGGAGGGCACTCGGCATGTGAGCGCGTTGGCCTCTTGCGCGCTCGATCGAAATTTCCCCTCGACCAGCAGCGCCGGGCAACCGAAGTCGACCGCGACCAACCCGGCATGGCTCAAGATGCCGCCGCCGGTCGTGATCACCGCCGCGGCGCGGAGCAGGAACGCGTAGTCTTCCGGTCGGAGCGTCGGCAGGACGAGCACCGCGCCTTCCGCATCGGCCGGCCCCGCGAGGGATGCGGGAAGGCGCGCCGGACCGACCGCGCGCCCCGGCGCGGCGACGATCGCCGGAATGACCAGCTCGCCACGAGCTCGAATCGGACGCGTGCTCGGCCGCTCGAAGTGCGCCCGAGCGACCTCTGCCTCGACCGCGGCGTCGTGCGTCCCGGGAAGATCGGGCGCCGCGTAGTCGGAGCGCCGAAGGAGTCGCGCGAGCTCGGCCGCATCGATCGAGTCGAGCCGCTCCCAAGCACCGTCTTCGGTCGCGCGGCGACGTCCGAGCGGACCTCCGTTGGTGAAGCAGCCGAGACGAAGCACGCCGTGCTCGTCGCGAAGGCAATGCACGAGGATCCGCTCGCCGAGCAGCTCCGCTTTGCCCGACTGGACCTCGTAGCCGTCGAGCGCGCCGGTCGTCTCGAAGCCGAGCCCGGTCTCGATGCCACGCAGGATCAAGGCACAGGCGCACGCGCCTTCGAGATCGGCGCCGCCCGCGGCCAGGAGATCCGCGAAGCGCTCGGCCGCATGACAGGTTTGGAAGCGCGTGGGCGAAGTACGGCGCAGCGTCCCCTCATCGAGCAGGAGCTCGCCGCGCGCCAGCGCATCGCGCAGCGGACGGAGGAGGTAGCGCTCCACCGCGATCTGACCCGCCGCTCGCGTCGCATCGGAATCGGCGAAGCTGCCGAGCTCGACTCCCAGCTCGCGAAGTCGCGCGCGAAGCGGGTCCGTCTCGTCCATCGCCGGGGGCGTGCGAAAGCGATCGGCGTAAGGACCGTCGCCCGCCCACGCCACCTCGACCTCGCCGGTCGCCGTCGCCTCGGTACGGAGGAGGATGCCGAGTCGATCGCGGGTGAGGAGCTCTCCGATCGGCAGCACTCCCCAGCTCAGAAATGACTCGGCCCACGCCTCGGCCACCGTGCGCTTCGCCTCCTCGCGAAGCCTAAGCGATCCGATCACCCAGTCGATGTCCATCAGCACCGGCAAGAGGCGGAAGATCGAATCGGCCACCTCGCAGAGCGTTCCCAGATCGAGCGTCCGCTCCTTGTCGTAGCGCGCGCGGACGCGGGTGCGCTCGATGGTGAAGTCGAGCTCGAGACGGCGGAAGAACTCAGCCAGGGCCGGAAGCTCCGGTGCGGGATGAGCCGAGAGCTCCGTCTTGCTGACGCCGTAGAACTCGAGGTCGAGGAGCCCGCCTCGAAGCGGCGGCGCGTAGTTCACATGCAGGAACGCGGGGTGCGAACCGTAGGCGGCGTAGTAGTGCACGTCGTGGCCGTAGAGAAAGACCGACACGCGAGGAAAGCGCTCGTGACCGAACTGAAGCGCGAGCGCGAAAGCATCGGCCACCAGGCGCACCGCCGCCGGCACCCCGCGCGCGTCTCCCGCCCCCGGCTCGAAGGCCACGTACTCGATCGCGCGCACCACGCGCATCGGCTCGCGCGGCCGCGCCAGCAGCAGGTCAACCGTACGAACCGAGCCGCCGTCCTGCCGGCGAAGCTTGAGGCCGAGCGCAAGGCCTCGCTGATGGAGATAGCGCTTCAGCCCGTGCAACGTGCCGACCTCGTCGAGCGAGCGTGGATCCTCGAAGGCTTGCACCAGGCGAGTCAATTCAACGGAGAGCTCCGCGTCCGACTCGCCGAGCCCCTCCTCGATCCGCGCGCGGAGCTCGGTCCAGACCGACGGCAGTCGCCGGCACTCCTCCGCCGCGTCGCTGAAGAGGAAGAGGAACGACGCGACGATGCCCGCCATCCGCTCGAGCGTGGCCCGCACGCGATCGGACTCGAGCGCTCCGACGCGCAGGAACTCGCTCAGCACCTCGGCATGCGCGATGTTGAGCGCGCGAAAGCGAGCGGCAGGTGACTCGCGCGCCGGCCCTTCTTCCGCCTCGCCGGCCAACGCCTCCGGCGGCGCGCCGTGAGCCACCATCAGGAATTGAAGCTCTCCGCGTTGCGCTCCCGTTCGACGTTCGAAGAGCGCCGCTTCCTCCGGCCGCACACGCAGCGGGAGAGCATCGCGCCTGCGCAACGACACCCGCTCATGTAGCTCGAGCCCAAGGCGCACGCGACCCCATCCGAGCACGGCCAGCGCTTCATGCACCACCGTCATGCCGCAGCGTTCGCGCAAGAGGTCGAGATCGGAGAGGAGCAACGCCCCGCGATCGGGAGCTGTCGCGAGGCACAGCAGATCGAGATGTCCCGCCAAGGTGCTCACGAGATACGGAGCGAACCGGCTCGCGAGTGCTGGACCGAGGAGCTTCTCCGCCGCATCGAGCGGCGCCGGCCGGCCATCGCGATCGAGCACGCGCGCGGCAAGTCGCCGGATCACCAGGTCGTGATGGTGGTGATAAACGGCCCGAGCTCCCGCGTCGAGCGAGGACTCGCCGCGTTCACCCTCCGCACGCGACGCCGCGCCCTCACCGAGCAAAGCGAGCAACGCGCCGATCTCCTCGAGGCGATCGCGTCCTCGCCACGCTTCCTCTCGCTCTACGCGGAGCGCAAGCGCGCGACAGAAGGCGTCGCTCGGAGGCTCGTGACGAAGAGAGGCAGCGGACTGACCGAGGGCGATGCTGCGCGCCGCTTGGTCCGCATCGCGCGCCGCCGCCATTCCGGCGAGCCAGGGCCAGGGATCGCGCAACGCGGGGAGCGCGAGCTCGAGCAGATCGAAGAGAGGTGTCGAGAGAGGCGCGCCGCGCCAGGCCAGCAATTCAACCAGCGGAGAGAGAAGCGCCGCGCGCTCCGGATCAGCGGGAGATCCGATCTCAGCCTGAAGTTGAGTGCAATAGCCCGCCACTCGCTCCGAGCTGCCCGCCGCCAGACGGAATTCCTCCGCCAACGCACGGGACAAGACCGAACCGCGGGACTCCTCCACTCCGTCGCCCTGACCGCCGGATTCGGTCGCGGGTGCGGCAGCGGCTGCGTCGGACTCGCGAAGCGGCGACATCACAGACCACCCTGCCGGGATCGTCTACGTTCGGAGCCTAGGTGCC
>CAZZAH010000259.1:0-6484 GCA_964652115.1 uncultured bacterium
GTGGAACGCGGAGGGCGCCCGCTCGAGATGCGTCTGGAACGCGCGCAGCGTGTCGATGGCGCGTGCTTCCAGGTCCTCCCGATCGAGCAACCGCGCGAGCGGGAAGAGCAGCGTCGCCGCGATGGAATTCCCGCTCGGCGTCGCGCCGTCCTGCGCCGACTTGAGCGTGGTGATGAGTCCTTCATGTCGCGCGCTCGCGGAGAAGAAGCCACCGTCGGGATCCGCGAACTCCTGCAGCATGCGATCCGCGAGCGCCTCCGCGTTCGAAAGCCACGAAGGGTCGAAGTCGGCCTGATAGAGCTCGATCAGGCCGAGAGCGAGATGGCTATAGTCCTCGAGGTACCCCGGTTGCGCGAGTGTGCCGTCTTTCCAGATGCGATGGAGCGCGCCTTCCGACTGCACCGCGCCCCAGAGAAACCGCGAGGCACGCGCCGCCGCCTCGACGAAGCGCGGCTCGTTCAACGCGCGGCCGGCACGGGCCAGTGCCGCGATCATCAAACCGTTCCACGCGGTCACGATCTTCTCGTCGCGGAAGGGGCGCTCTCGCTTCGCGCGCGCGGCGAGCAGTCGGGACCGCGACTCGCGCAGACCTGCCGAGATCGATTCCGGCGTCCTCGAGAACCGCTTCGCGAGGGATTCGCAGAGAGAGGAGAGCGGCCACTCGAGCGGATGAAGGATCGACCGCCCCTCGAAGTTGCCCTGCTCGTCGACGTCGTACGCGGCGGCGAAGATCTCGGCCTCGCCCGCACCGAGCGTCTCGACCAGGTCGCCGGGAGTCCAGACGTAGAAGATCCCTTCCTCGCCTTCGCTGTCCGCGTCCTCGGAGGAGAAGAAGCCGCCGTCCGGGTGCGAGAGGTCACGCAGCACGTACTCGCAGGTCTCTCGCGCCACGCGCGCGTAGTCGTCGTTGCGCGTGACCTGCCAGCCCTGCACGTAAGCCATCACCAGGAGCGCCTGGTCGTAGAGCATCTTCTCGAAGTGAGGAACGAGCCATCGGTCGTCGGTCGAGTAGCGATGAAAGCCGCCGCCAAGGTGGTCGTACATCCCGCCCGCGGCCATGCGATCGAGCGTCGTCGTCACCATCTCGAGCTGCTCGAGGTCGCCGGTCCGTTGGTACTCGCGGAGGAGAAGCTCGAGCGACATCGCGTGAGGAAACTTGGGCGCGCCGCCGAAGCCGCCCCACCTTCGATCGAAGCTCCGCGCCAACGCCGTCGCCGCGTTTTCAATCGGCTCGCGCGTGAGGAAGCCGTTCCCTTCGGGCACGCGCGACATGGAGCGGATCGCCTCGGTCATCCGCTCCGCGCTGTCGAGCACCTCGGCGCGTCGCGTGGTCCATGCGGTGTGGATCGCTTCGAGCACGCGCGGGAAGCCGGCCCGTCCGTAACGGTCCTCGGGAGGAAAGTAGGTGCCGCCATAGAAGGGCCTTCGATCGGGCGTGAGGAAGACCGACATCGGCCAGCCGCCCTGCCCGGTCATCATCTGCACCGCCGCCATGTAGAGCTCGTCGAGGTCGGGCCGCTCCTCGCGATCGACCTTGATCGCGACGAAGTGCTCGTTGAGGTAGGTGGCGATCGCCTCGTTCTCGAACGACTCGCGTTCCATCACATGGCACCAGTGGCAGGCGGCATATCCGATCGAGAGGAAGATCGGCTTGTCCTCGCTCCGCGCGCGTTGGAGCGCCTCGTCCCCCCAGGGATACCAGTCGACGGGGTTCCAGGCGTGCTGCTCGAGGTACGGGCTGGCCGCGTGGAGGAGACGGTTGGGCCTTCGCTTCGGCTGGTCGGTCATGCGTTCCTCCCCTTCATGGTTTGCGCGACCGGGGACCATAGCACGCGGACCGGTCAGGCCGGCGAGCCTCTCGTGAGACAAAGAGGCTCACAATCTCGCCATAAATGTCGTAGGCAGACGGGGTTAGGCCGTCTTACTATTTGCCACGCGGAGTTCCGCACTTAGGAAACTCCGTGGCTCGGCGCAGTCCCCTGGTCTCCGCCGTCTAAGCGGGGCTTGTCCGAACCGTACACTTGCACACGCGAACTTTCGAATGAGGGTGCCTATGAAGCAAGCGTTACGGATTGGTCTTCTATTGTGCGCGTTGGTGGGAGTAGCGCTTCCCGCGTCTGCGGCTCCGTGGATTGACTTCGGCATGACTCCGGGTCTGCCGGGATACCTGCAAAACCCTGGCGGTCAGCTGAACGCCTGGTGCCAGGTCAATACCGACGGAACGACGCCCGCGCTGCTTCAAATCCGCCTCTTCAACGAGGCGGACGAGCAGATCCTGCTCCAGGAATTCCCGAACACCGACTACTACTACCTTTACTGGGACGTTCCTACCGGGTTGAACGACGGGATCTATCACTATCAGGTCGATTACATCTCGCAGGAAGGTCCGACCGCGCAGATCCGCGCCGGCTTCCTGCTGGCTGGACGGACCACAGGTCTCTGTGCTTTCAAGTTCATCGACGATGACGGCGACGGAATCTTCGATGAGGGCAGCGAGTCGCTCGCGTCCGGTTGGGAGATCTGCATCACTGGTCCGATCCAGGGATGCAAGACCACCGACGTGGACGGGGTTGCCTGCTGGTTCTTCATCCCGTCGGGCGTTTATCAGGTCTGCGAGACCATGCAGCCTGGCTACGTGCCGACGACCCTGCCTTGCCAAGACGTCCAGATCGCGACCAACGTGATTGGGAAGGCGATCTTCGGCAACAAGGTGGCGCCGCCGACCGGAGCCTGCTGTGCGCCTGACGGTTCGTGCTCCGTTCTGACCGAGGCTGACTGCTTGGCTCAGGGTGGGACGTACTACGGGGACGGCTCCTTCTGTATTCCGAACCCGTGTCCGCCTCCGCTCGGAGCCTGCTGCTTGCCTTCGGGTGAGTGCGTGCTCACCTCCGCCGATATCTGTATCGGCTCGGGTGGTACGTACCAGGGCGACGGCACGGTCTGCGATCCGAACCCCTGTCCGCCGCCGCTGGGCGCTTGCTGCCTGCCGAACGGTGGATGCGTGGTGACCACGGCCGAGGATTGCGCTGCGCAGAATGGCGTCTATCAAGGCGACAATCTGGGCTGCGACCCGAATCCTTGTCCGCCTCCGGTTCCGACGCACCATACGACTTGGGGCAAGGTCAAGAACCAGTACCGCTAGTCGTTCCTCTTCTCAGAGGTATGTAACGAACGCCCGAGGATCCCGCCGGACCTCGGGCGTTTCGCTTCTTCCTCGAGAGCAATGCGGCTATGCTCGGGTCGAATCCGCCGGGGGGCGATACGCAGGTCGCGTGGAAATGGCGGCGATGCGAAGCAATCATCGGCACGATAGCGGGCGCGCGCTCGGCGCTCCGATTCCCTCGTTACTTCTCGCCTGTGCACTGACGGCCACGTCATTTGCGGCGGGCGCTCCGCCGATCTTCGCGGCGGAACCCACACCGGCGACGGCGATCACCTCGGGCGACGCACGGCGCGTGTGCGCACGCTGGCTCGAGCTCGCGCGATCGAGCTTCGGTGACACCAACCGCGAGATCCTCGAAGCACATGATCTGTTCGCGAACGCCGGCCGCACCTCGAGCGAGGTGCCGCATCCTCTGGCGCGCGTGTTCAACCTCGCGCCCGAAGGCTGGGTGGTCGTGGCCGCGGATCGCGGCGCTGCTCCCATCGTCGCGTACTCCACCGAAGGGCAGCTCGATCTCTCGTCGGATGAAGGCATGGTCGCGCTCGTTCGTGATCGACTCAAGCAGCAGGGGCAAGTCCTCGCGGAGCGCGCCGCGACGATCGCGGGCAGCTCGAACGGAGAGGCCGTCGACCCGACCCCGGCCTGGGTCGACCGCGCGTGGGAAGTCGTCACGACGAAACAGCCCGCGAGTCCGAGCGTAATCGAGGAGGGCGGCCCGCTTCTCGAAACCGCCTGGCACCAGGGCGAGCCCTTCCAGGATCTCTGCCCGATGGGAACGGGCGGGCAAAGCGTCGTCGGCTGCGTGGCGACTGCCGGTGCGCAGATCCTCCGCTACTACCAGTGGCCTCCGCGCGGCGAAGGCAGCAAGCGATACCTGTGGGCCGGCGACCAATCCTGTCGAGAGGTCGCTACCCCACTCGAGCTAGAGGCCGACTTCTCCGATCCGTACGATTGGGCGAACATGCCGCTCACGACGAGCGAGAACGAACCGCCCGAGGTCCGCGCCGCCGTCGCCGAGCTCTGCTATGAGGTGGGCGCCGCGGTCGAGATGGACTACGGCTATTGCGGCTCCAGCGCCAATCCTCAGAACCTCAGCGGCGCGCTGGTCGAATTCTTCCGCTACAACCCCTCGGTCGAAACCATCTCGCACCTCGGTTACGGACGGGATCGCTGGTTCGAGATGATTCGCGGCGAGATCGATCGACGGCGCCCGCTCTTCTACACCATCACCGCGCACTCCCTGGTCTGCGATGGATACCGTCGCGTCGATGACCTCCTCTTCTATCACGTGAACTACGGCTGGGGCGGCTCTCGCAATGCCTGGTTCGCGTTGGATGAGGTCCCAGGCAACAACGACCCATGGCTCGAGTTCATGGTCCGCCACATCACGCCGGCCGACGGCGTGCATCGTCTGCAGGCGGACGGCAGCGGAGCCTTCGCCACCCTCGCCTCGGCGATCGAGAACGCGTTGGACGGCGAGACGATCGAGCTGGCTGACGGCATCTATCGAGGCGACGGCAACCGCGACCTGATCATCGGCGATCGGAACCTCGTGCTCCGCTCCGCCGGCGGGGATCCGACGAAGTGCGTGCTCGATGCCGGCGGAAGTCGAGCCGATCCGCACGTCCTCATCGCGGGGCTTCCCTTGAGCCCGCCCGGCATCACGATCGAGGGGATCACCTTCCGCGGTGCGTGGGAGTCGGGTCCGACCTCGAAGGGCGCGATCAACTGCACTTCGGGCCACGCAGTTTTTCGGAACTGCATCTTCGAGGAGAACGTCGCGGGGGAGACGGGCGGCGCGGTCTGCATCAGCGAGGCGAGGCCGGAGTTCGAGAACTGCCTCTTCCGCCACAACCGGCCCTACGGGGTCGAGTGCTTCCAGTCGGCGCCGACCTTCCGCGGCTGCACTTTCATCGATCACGACCTGAGCTCGATGCGCGTGCACGAGAGCGAGGTCACGCTCGAACGCTGCACCTTCGCCTTCAATCGCGCGAGCGAGGGGGACCTTCACGTGCACTCGTTGGCCGATCTCGATGCCACGCAGTGCATCTTCGCCTTCTCCGGCGGACAGGCGGTCAACGCACGCGTCGGTCGAGTCACGCTTCACTGCTCGGTCGTCTACGGCAACGCGAGCGGCGATTGGGTGGGCGGGCTGATCGGCCAGGAGGGCGTGGATGGAAACACGCGCCTCGACCCTAACTTCTGCGGCCGCGACCTCGAGCTGGCCGACTTCTCGGTGCAGGAGGACTCACCCTGCGCGCCGAACGCGGAGTGCGGGGGCATCGGGGCCTTCGGCATCGGCTGCCGGCGCCCCACGACCGGCGCGGCGGACGACGCGGCCTCGCTCGTTCCCATTCTTCGCTTCGCGCCGAGTCCGACGCATGGCCCGACGCGCATCGACTTGATGCTCGCGAGCCCGGGACGCGCGAGCGTCAGCCTCTACGACGCCGCCGGTCGTCGCGTGCGCACGCTCTTCGACGGCATGGCATCCGCGGGCGTGCAAGGGTTCGAGTGGAACGGACGCGACGACGCCGGACGAATGGTGGCGAGCGGCGTCTATCTCGCCCGCCTCCTCGCGCCCGGCGTCGAGCGCACGGAACGACTGCTAGTGGTGCGTTGACGCGCGTCGCTTGCGCTAGCGAATGAGCGTGACCGTGCCGTTCCTCTCGCCCGCGTCTCCCAGGTCGAGTCGATAGCGATAGGCCCCGGAAGCGATCGAGCCGCCCGCCGCACCGCGCCAGTCGACCGGGATCGACTGAGCACCCGGCGCGAGCGCGTCGAGGTGCATCACCCAAACGCGGCGACCCGACAGGTCGAAGAGGCTGAGCGCGGCGTCATCCACCGAACGATCGAGATCGAAGGCGATGCTTCCCTGACCTCGCACCGGATTGGGCACCGCCTCGCTCAGATGAAGCGCGAGGGGCGCGGTGCCTTCCACCCCGACCTGGGACTTCCAGAAGCGGAGGAGCTGCCGCAGCGCCTCCGGCTTGTTCGTCGGCGCGGGCTGGCTCGCTTGGTCGGTGGTGTTGACGCCGTGACAACTGTGGCAGGTGCGGATCTCGCCCGGTTGGAAGCTGATCCAGTAGCGCTCGCGCACTACCGGGGTTCCCCCCGCTCCGGTTGATTGCCAGCTCATCGCTCGGTGAGCGGGAACGAGAGCCGCCATCGAACCATCGCTCGAGATCCGCACGCTGCCCTCAGGGCCAACCGGATCCGGAGGGTTCGT
The DNA here is from genome assembly GCA_964652115.1 of uncultured bacterium. Lineage (GTDB taxonomy): Bacteria > Eisenbacteria > RBG-16-71-46 > CAIMUX01 > CAIMUX01 > JADJQY01. Next base: position 6,390 of record CAZZAH010000259.1, read on the forward strand.
CACGTCGTGCATCGCTTGGGCCAGCACGCGCCGACCTTCGCGAGGACTCGCGACTCCCCCCAGGCCCCGGATCTGATCAGCCTCGAAGAATTGCA
>CAZZAH010000260.1:0-6474 GCA_964652115.1 uncultured bacterium
GGTAGCGACTTGTCTAACGATAGTGCCTCGATCAGCCTGAGCTACTCGGTAAGCGCGGACAAGAATGCCGTGCAGCATGCGGAGTACAAGGGTATCTTCCCAGGTGGATGGTAGGTAACAATCGTGGGACTTGCGTCGAGCGCGAATCGGTGGCGCGAACGCAAAGTGCCCCGACTGAATGCGATCACTGAGGAGTTGCGTCCGGGAGGCGACCGTTCGGGAGTCCAATACGTAGCGCCAAGCGTCACCGATTCGGTGGTACTTTCGAAGATTTCTTGCCGAAAAAGCTTGGCTGATCACACGCGGTCTCCAGCGAGCTGTCCGGCGCGGCAGGCGACGGACATACGATCCCGTTGCACCGCAGCGGCGAAGCGGATGAAGGCACTCTCTGAGCACCCCAGGGCACTTCAGGCGCCGGGAGGATGCCGCATGACGAGTCGTGTCGTCAATGTACGCCCTTGAATTCGTAGCGCTGCTGCGGCAGCTCGAGCACGAAGGACGCGCGCCCCTGCTCGTCCTTCGACACCAGGAAATCGAGCCCCGCCAGCGGTGCGTCGATCAAGACGAGCTTCTCGGCGCCATCCGGCTCCCTGCGGCGCATAACCGCGCTCTTCCACTCGCCGGCGTCGAAGATGGGCGCGCCTTCGCCCGCGCGAATGTCGATGTGCCCAAGGCTCGGATCGGAATAGCTGCCGACGACGGTCGCGACCCACTCCGGTTCGGCCGGCCGAAGCTTTGCCCACTCCTCGTCCAGCACCTTCTTCTGTTGCCCGAGGCTGAAGGCGAGCCGCGGCGCAGCCTCGTCGCGGCCGTCATAGAGGAGCTCGAGCAGCTTACGCCGCGCCGCGTTCCGGAAGGCATTCGCTCCGCCCGCATTGGTCAACACGACGGCGCCGACATGCTGCTCGGGCAGGAAGAAGAAGTCCGAGGTGAATCCGAGCGTGTTGCCACCGTGATGGCAGATCACCGCGCCGGTTTCCAAACCGGTGAAGAGCCCGAGCCCGTAGTTCATCGTGTCCGACACCTTGACCTGCGGCTCACGACGTTCGTCGAGATGCTCCTTCGACACGAGTCGATGCCCATCCGGCGCGAGCCCCTCGGACAACTCGAGCTGGAGCACCTTCTCCATGTCGCGAAGGTTGGACCACGCACCACCGGCCGGTCCGACCGCGACCACCGCGTCCTCGATCGCGACCGGCAAGACTGACGTCACGAGCTGGAACGACTGGCCGTGCGGCATTGCGTGCTCATGCGCCGTGGCCGTCTGCATGTCGAGCGTGGTCGAGCTCATGCCGAGCGGCTTGAGCAGGTACTCGTCGAGCGCGCGCGTGTAGGCCGGCGTGAGCGCAAGCTTCGGCTCCGCCGCCTGCCCCGCGGCATATCCGCCCGCCGCCACCAAGGTGTTCGAGTACTGGAAGGTCTCGCCGAAACCGGTCGTCGGCTTCATCGTCTTCATGGTCGCGAGGCGCGATTCGGCGGTCGAGCCAGCGTACTCGAAGATGAACTCCATGTCCTGCCGCGGAAGGCCCGTGCACGCGCAGAAGGTGTTTCGCATGGTGAGCTGCTTCGTCATCTCGGCGTCGCCGAGCGCGAAGGTCGGCAGGAGCTTCGTCACCGGCGTGTCCCACGACACCTTGCCCTGATCGACCAGGATCGACATCAAGAGTGTCGTGAGCGACTTCGTGGTCGAGCCGATCATGAAGAGCGTCTCAGGCGTGACCGCGTCGCTCTTGCCGAGCTCGCGCTCGCCGAATCCCTCCTCGAAGATCACCTTCCCGTCCTCGACGATCGCGATCGCGGCGCCCGGCACCTGCGCGTCGATGCGAGCCTGCTCGATGAACGCGCGATACTGCGCGAGGCGCTCGGCGTCGAGCTTGTGCGCGGTCTTGCCGGCGAAGGACTCCTTCGCGAGCCCCGGCGGTTCGAGGCCATTCACCGCCGCGCCGAGCTGAGCGCCGCGTCGATCGAACGCCCCGGCGCCGCCGTCGAGCAGCTGGAGATACCAACGCTCACCCAATCGCCGCGCGATGCCGACCACCGCGCGATTCTCGGCGGTCGGCGTGATGTAGCCGACCTGCGTGATCGCCTCCCATCCGCCCGTCGCCGGGGGATTGGTCGCGCGCTCGACCGCGAGAGCGAAGTCGGGCTTCACCCGCTTCCAGGCTTCGCGCACGGCCGCCTCGCCGTCGGCGATGTCCGCGGTCACCGCGAGCTCCAAGAACCAGAGCTTCATGTCGCGCTCCGGCGTTTCGAGCACGAGCAGGTCGCCGTCGTGCGTGACCCACCATCCCGCCGCGAGCGGAAAGGTCGCGCCGGAGGGCGTGGTCAGCTTGGTCTCTTCGCTGAGCTGCTCGGCAGTCTGAGCGAACGCGAGGTCGAAGGACGATCCGAGTGGGGCAGTGACCAAGGCGAACAAGAGCGCGCAGCGAAGGAGGCGCCGCGCCGGAATCGTGAAGCGATTAGAGGTTTCCATGGCGGCGGAGACTACACCGGCGCTTCAGCCGTGGCTACGCGTCTCGGTCTTCGGCGAATCTGACGACCCCGCGGATTTCCGCACGACCTTGGTGACGACCCAATGGTTCTTCCCGAGCTGTCGCTCGCGGCGAAAGCCCTGCTGCTCGAACATGGCGACCGTCCCGTTGTGCAGGAACGACGCGGAAACGGCGCGCCCCGTCGCGTCCTCGGGATAGCTCTCCACCTTGCCGCCGCCGAGGCGCGCGATTTCGCGAAGCGCGCCCTCGAGCGCGGCAGCGGCGACTCCCTTTCCGCGATACGCCTTGTCGACGAAGAAGCAGGTGATGCGCCAGTCAGGCAGCTCGGCGAGTCCTTCGAGGTAGGCGCGCTTGTGTTTGATGCGTGGCAGCTCCTCGGTCGGCCCGAACTGACACCAGCCGACCGCCTCCGCGCCGTCGTAAACGAGCGCGGCATGCGCGCGACCCTCACGGACGCGGCATTCCTTCTCGCTCCGATTCTGTGCGACCGTCTTCCCCTTGCCGATGCCTTCGGAGTGGAACGCCATGCACCAGCAGCCGCCCCAGACGCCTTTGTGTCGCTCGACCAGCCGAGCGAAGTCCGGCCAGGTGCTTGGATCGAGGGGTCGATGCGTGAACATGGGCGGAGCGCTACTCGCCGTGGACGCCGCTCTCGGTCACCACGAAACGACAGGGCGTCGCCGCGCCGCAGTCGTAGCTGAGCTCCTTCCACGCCACGCGGCGGATCGCCTCGAGCTTCGCGCCGCTCGCGGTCTTCTCGACCTCGAAGCAGAAGCCCTCGGCCGTGATGTTTGAAGCCGCGCCCGAGATGCCGTCGACTCCGAGATAGAACGAACACGGCTCGCCCTCGGCGCAGCTCCAGGTCACGGTTTGCCACTTGGTCCCGGCGCGGGACTCAAGCTTTGCGCCCTCCGCGGTGAGCTCCACCACGAGCTCGAACGGTTCGATCGCCGTCTTGGCGCGCTCACGCGCGTGCTCTCGCTCGCGTTCTTCCTCGCTCTCGCGCAACGCGCCGGCGCAACCGAGCAGCGTGAGTGAAATCACCAGCGCGCTGGAAATGGAATGAAAGAGCCTCATCAGAATCTCCTCTTCGTGTTCGCGCCGGGGCGTTCGAGGGTGCCGGCGCGTGATGGCGCTGCCGCCCGGGGCAGACTAGCACCGACCCGCGCATCCGGCCGAACTTAGCGCGCGGCTTGCGAACCCCATTCCTCCATGGCAGATTCGCCGGTTCGAAAGTGGGAGGTTCACCAGCATGACGCACCCCGGGACGACTCTGCCCGACCCGCTCGACGCCGGGCGCCTTCGCGTCGTCCTCGCCACCATCGTGATCAACGTCACGGCGGTCGGACTGCTCACCTTCGCGCCCTGGTCCAACTGGCATACCGGCCTGGTGCTCAACGCCATCGACAGCGCGATCCTGCTCGCGTTCATCGCGCGCACGCGAGACGGCTTGATCGCTCGATTGATGCTCTTCGGCCTCGCGGTCGGGATCGCGGAGCTCGCGGCCGACGCCTGGCTGGTCGACTACACGCGCACGCTCGACTACTCGATCGGCGGCGGGCCAATGCTGTGGCGCTCGCCGCTCTGGATGCCGCTGGCGTGGGAGATCGTCGCGGTGCAGTTCGGCTACGTCGGTCTCCGCCTCTGGGAACGCTTCCGCGGCGCGGGTCTCGTGATGGTCGGCGTGCTCGGCGCCATCAACATCCCGTACTACGAGGAGATGGCGCGGCGGATCCATTGGTGGACCTATGCCGGGTGCCGCATGCTGTCGTTCACGCCGTACTACATCATCGTCGGCGAGTTCGGGATCGCGATCGCGCTGGCGCTGCTCGCCGCCCGGCTGAGGCGCGCGAGCATGGGGAGCGCGATTCTCCTTGGCGGGCTCGGCGGTGCCGCGATCTTCATCTGCTACGCGCTGGCATACGCGATCACCGATCAGATGGTGCGCGCGCACTAGGCGATCACTCGCGCAGGCGGACGATGCGGCCGGTGCGCGTCTCGCCGTCGGCCGTGAGCTCGTAGAAAGCAACACCCGCCGGCAGCGCGCGAAGATCGAGTGCGAGGCTGTGCTCGCCGGCGGTCAGGCGCTCCGTCATCGCATCGCGGACCTCTCGTCCGGTCGCGTCGAAGAGTCGAACGCGCAGCTCGCCCGCGCGCGAGAGCGCAAAGCGTAGGGTCGCGAAGTCGGTTGCCGGATTCGGCTCGGACCGCGCCCACAGGATGCTGCGCGTACCCGCTTCGACGAGTGGCGGCTCAGGCGTCGCGGTCGTCGAAGGAAGCTCAGTCAGTGACCGCGCCCAGATGCTGTGTCCACGCGAACCCGCATAGAGCAATTCGTCATGTGCCGCGAGGGTGTAGACCTCGCCGCCGTTGAAGCCTTCCATGAACGGGAGCCAGCTCTGCCCGAAGTCGGTCGATGTGAAGAGCCCGTCGAGTGCGCTCGCCGCGACCAGCACGTCGTTGTGCACTAGGAGCTCGTTGACGAAGTCGTTCGTTAGCCCGGTCGGGATCCACTGCGAGCCGGTCCAGCGATAGACTCCTTCGCCCTGCGTCGCGACGAAGAGCTGCCCGCCCGCGACCGCGAAGCTGTTGGCGATGCGCTCGAAGAAGGTGTCGAGCCCGGTGGAAGCGTCGGACCAAGTGGCGCCGAGGTTCGTCGAACGCAGCACACCGTCGCCGCCTGTTCCGAGGAAGAGATCGGAGCCGAAGCGCGCGAAGCAGGTGCCGTTGTCGGCGCTCGGCACGGTGGTCCAGCTCGCGCCCTGATTGGTCGAGCGATAGAGCGCTTCGAACGCGGCCGCCAGGAGAACGCCGTCGCTTTCGAAGATCGCGTTCAAGAGCGTGTTCGAGGAGATGCCGTTGCTCCGTTGGGTCCAGCTCACGCCTTGGTCGGTCGAGCGAAAGACGCCGCGCGGGCTGGTGTAGACGCCGGCGTAGAGCCCGTCGTTCGTGGCCAGCATGGCGCGCGCGGCGGTGTTCGCTTGTAGTCCACTGTTGCGCGGGGTCCAGCTCTCGCCCGCGTCGGTCGTCTGCCAGATGCCGCGTCCGCCGCCGCCATTCGTCTGCAGTCCGAGGAAGAGTCCGCTCGCGCTCGAGGTCATCGCCTCGACGCCGCGGATCGCCGCCGCGCCGTGATCACGCTCGATCCACGAAGCGCCGACGTCGGTCGTGCGGAAGAGACCGTAAGCGAAGCCGGCGTGGATGCCGCTCGCGTTCACCAAGAGCGCCAAGGTCGGTGCCGGCTGCGCCAGCGACGCGGTGATCGAAGCCCAGGTCACGCCACCGTCGGTCGATCGATAGAGCCCGCCCGAGGGGGGACCGGCGTTCAAGGAAACGTAGAGCGCACCGCCCGCGTCAGCCGTCAGTTGATGCAGCTCGGCGACCGATGGAGCCGGTAGGTTGGTCGACACCTTGCTCCAGCTGATGCCGTCGTCGAGTGATCGATAGACGCCGAGCACCGCGGGCGAGAACTGCACGCTCGCGCTCGCGAACCACGCGCCGCCGACGCGCGCGATGCCGTTCACCTCCGCGTTCGTCGGGATGCCGACCGACTGCGACCACGACGTGCCCGAGTTCGATGAGCGGAGGACGCCGTTCGCCGCGCCGCCGAAGATCACCGTCGTCCCCGCCGCGCCGAGCGATCGACACGATGCCACCGGCGCGTTCGCGAGCGGCGACCAACTCGCGCCCGAGTTGGTCGAGCGATAGACCGACTTCGTGCTTGAGCTCGCGAAGCCCGCGTAGCCCGTCGTGCCGACCGACGCCATGGAGAGGAGCTCGCCCGCGCCCGAGAACTGCGAGTCGAGCGACTGCCACGACAACCCGAGATCGGTCGAGCGGTAAACCGGATCGATGTAGAGCCCAAGATAGATCGCGCCGAAGTGGACGCCCTCGAACTGGATGCCGTTGTTCGGCAGCCCCGCGTTCGCCCAGCTCGCGCCGCCATCGGTCGAGCGATAGACGTCGCCCGAGTCCGACTCGT
>CAZZAH010000261.1:0-6464 GCA_964652115.1 uncultured bacterium
CGCACGCGTCGCGTGCAGCGCGTCCTCGACGCGGGCCTTCTTCTCCTTCATCTCGGTCTCGGTCGCGGCGCCGACGTTGACGACGGCCACACCGCCGGCCAGCTTCGCCAGACGCTCCTGGAGCTTCTCGCGATCGTAGTCCGAGGTGGTCTCCTCGATCTGACGACGAATCAGGTCGGTGCGGCCCTTGACGTCCGCCGCCTTGCCCGCGCCCTCGATGATCGTGGTGTTTTCCTTGGTCACGGTGACGCGCTTGGTCCGACCAAGCTCCGTCAACTGAACCGACTCGAGCTTCCGGCCGAGGTCCTCGGTGATGACCTGTCCGCCGGTCGAGATCGCGATGTCCTCGAGCATCGCCTTACGACGATCGCCGAAGCCCGGAGCCTTGACCGCGCAGACCTGGAGCGTTCCGCGGAGCTTGTTCACCACCAGGGTCGCCAGGGCCTCACCCTCGACGTCCTCGGCGATGATCAGGAGCGGACGACCGGCCTGGGACACCTTCTCCAGCACCGGGAGGATGTCGCGCAGGTTCGAGATCTTCTTCTCGTGAATCAGGATGTAGGGGGTGTCGAAGGAGACTTCCATCGTCTCCTTGTCGGTGATGAAGTACGGCGAAAGGTAGCCGTTGTCGAACTGCATCCCCTCCTTGAGCTCGAGGGTCGTCTCCATCGACTTGGCTTCTTCGACCGTGATCGTGCCGTCCTTGCCGACCTTGTCCATCGCGTCCGCGATGATGTCGCCGATCTGGGTGTCGCCGTTGGCGGAGATGGTGGCGACCTGCTTGATCTGGCTCCGGTCCTTCACGTCGCGCGAGAGCTTCTTCAACTCCTCGACCGCGACGATGACCGCCTTGTCGATTCCGCGCTTGATGTGCATCGGGTTCGAGCCGGCGGTGACGCTACGGAGACCTTCACGGAAGATCGCCTCGGCCAGCACGGTGGCGGTGGTGGTGCCGTCGCCCGCGACGTCGGAGGTCTTGGAAGCGACCTCGCGCACCATCTGGGCGCCCATGTTCTGGTACGGATCCTCGAGCGTGATCTCCTTGGCGACGGTGACGCCGTCCTTGGTGATCGTGGGCGAGCCCCACTTCTTCTCGAGCACGACGTTACGACCACGCGGACCAAGGGTCACCTTGACCGCCTTGCTCAGCAACTCGACTCCCTCGAGAATCTTGTGGCGAGCTTCTGACTTGAATAGCAACTGCTTCGCAGGCATCGGATCTAACCTCCTAGTTGAGCGGCATGCTTAGGCCGACTGGCGATGGCGCATCCGCGAATTCGCGGCTGCGCGGCTCAAGCTCCCTACTTCTCGAGAATCCCGAGGACGTCGTCCTCGCGGAGAATGAGGTACTCGTCGCCGTCGATCTTGACCTCGGTGCCGGCGTACTTGCCCATCAGGACGCGATCGCCGACCTTGACCTCGAGCTTCTGCAGCTTGCCGTCATCGAGCGTGCGGCCCGGACCGACCGCGATGATCTCGCCCTGGGTCGGCTTCTCCTTGGCCGTATCCGGGATGTAGATGCCGCCCTGCATCTGCTCCGACTCTTCCAACCGCTTTACCAGGATCCGGTCACCGAGCGGCCGGATCTTCGACATGATCTTGGAAGCCATGAAAGGAATCCTCCTCTACTCACCCGCGGGTTCTTTTGGAGCGAGGCGTCCAGAACTTCCTGCAGGGCCATACGGCCCCCCGGACGCCGAATTGTTGCTGGCCTTCACCCATAAAATAGGATGCCAATCCTAGCTCCACATCTAAAACGCTTCTCCACAGTGAGTTACGCTGCGACCATTACGGCCGTCACGGCGCTGTTTCAAAACCGACCGTTGCTCGTGTGCCATTTTGGCATCGGAGACACCGGCGAGCCAGGCGTCCCCGCATCGAGGTCTGTTCCAATGGGTTGTCCGGGCTGGACTTGCCAATACTCGCCGGAGCGCACTGCCGCGTCCGACCGGAATGCCAGAGTTGCACCGCATTGGAGCGCAGCTGCATTTTGGAACGGGGCCGGCGACGCGAGTAAAATATTAATATACTGCGATCAAACTATTCTTCTGCGGTCCACACGACGACACTCGCCAGCTACCGGAGCGCTGTATTCATCTATTTTGATTTCCATTCGGAAAGCCGGCGGAAAAGAGTGCGCACCGAGATTCCCAGCATCCGAGCCGCCTCACTTTTATCAAAGCGTACATATTTTAGGGTCGCCTCGAGAAGTCGCTGTTCCGCCTCCCCGAGCGAGGTGCCCATCGGCAGAAACAATCCCTGCCCCTCGTCGGGCAGCTCCTGGAGCGGCGGCGCCAGATCCTCGACATCGAGCGTGTGGGACGCCTCGGCCGACACCACCATTCCGGTGATCACGTTTTTGAGCTCTCGCACGTTTCCCGGCCAGTCGTAGCGCACGAGGCGGTTCATCGCCCGCGGCGAGATCGCCGGCGTCGGCTTCTCCGCGTTGGCCGCCGCCTCGCGGAGGAAGTGCTCGACCAGGAGCGGGATGTCCTGCCGGCGATGCCGCAGCGCCGGCAGATCGAGGCGGATCACGCCGAGCCGGTAGTAGAGGTCCTCGCGGAAGAGGTCCTCGCGCACGAGATCTAGGAGGTCCCGATTGTGCGCCGCGATTACGCGTACGTCAGCGCGGAGCGCCTTCTCTCCGCCGACTCGAAAGAACTCGCCGGAGCTGAGCACACGGAGCAGCTTCGCCTGCGACCCGATCGGGAGCTCGCCCACCGCGTCGAGGAAGAGGGTGCCTCCCTCGGCCAGCTCGAAGCGGCCCTTGCGCAGCTGGACCGCGCCGGTAAAGGCGCCCTTCTCGTGCCCGAAGAGCTCGCTCTCGAGCAACGCTTCGGAGACATCGCCGCAGTGGATCTTGACCAAGGGCGCCTGGCGTCGTAACGAGTTCTGGTGGACCGCCGCGGCGACCAACTCCTTCCCCGTCCCCGTCTCGCCGGTGATGAGGACCGGCGCGTCGCTCGGCGCGACCTGAAGGATGCGGCTCATCACCTCGGAGATCGCGGCCGAGTTGCCGAGGATGTTGTGGACTCCGTACTTTCGATCGAGCCTGCGCTGAAGGTCGATGAACTTCGCGCGGAGCTCGCGATCTCGCTCCGCGCGTCGCGCCACCGCGAGCAGCTTGTCGAGGTTCACCGGCCGCGTCTGATAGTCGTAGGCCCCCGCGTTCAATGCTCGGGTCGCGATGTCGACTTGGTCCGGCTCCGCCAGCAGGATGACGCACACCGCCGGGCTCAGACGCCGTGCGACCTCCATCAGGTGAACTCCGTCGATGCGGGGCGAGCGCGTCTCCGCCACCAGCGCGTCGATCTCGGATTGCTCGAGCAGATTGATCGCGGCGTCATCGTCGTAGAGGGCGGTCACCTCCGCGCCGGAAACTTCGAGGAAGCGGGCGATGCGTCGCGCTTCAGCCCGATCACGGCTCACGACCAGAACACGCAATCGAATCCAAACCTCGGCCGGGCTATCCGCGCGCGAAACGCTCATACGCGGATCATAGCCAAACCGAGCACCACTTCTCACTGACCGGGACTTACCACCCCTAGGAGCGGCATGGCGCTTGCGCCATCAGGCGCGAGGACCCACCCAATCGCCGAGCGCGAGGCGGCGGATCCTCGAATGAGCACAGAGGTTCGGCCATCGAGCGGGGATGCGGGGCGGCGGGCAGAGGCGATGGCCCCGTTGCAGAAGTCGAGTCGGTCCGAGCGGAGCTTGCAAGATGCGGCAACCCGATCCAGAGCCCAGTCCCCAACCCGGCCCACGGCCGAGCGGCGGCACGCGTTTCCTGGAGAACCTCGCCTACCTCGTGCCGGGCTACCGTGGTTACAAGGAGAAGGAGCTCCGGCGAGAGGAGGACGCGCGACTGCGCAGCCGCGTGCTCTCCAAGCTGCATGAGGTCAGGAACCTCCTCGATCAACGGATGGGAAAGCTGACCGAGGGCGCGCTCGACGCGCACACCGAGGCGCTCGACAAGCGGATCCGTCGCCTCGAAACCTTGGCCGATGCGGTGCGCTATGCACCTTACGGCTTCAGCGGCTTCTTCGACGCGGAGTCGGTGCGCGAGGACACGCTCGAGCGGATCCTCGAGTCCGACCTTCTGCTCTTCCAGGACATGGACGATTTCGGCGAGGCGGTGCGCGGCACGCCCTTCCCGCCGCGCTCGCGCGCCGGCTTCGCCCTCTTCTTTGAAAGCATCGACATCAATCTGGACCGGATCGAGCACAGGCTGATCGCGCGCGACAAGCTGCTCGGCGATCGATAAAGGAGGCTCTAGGTGGGCATCGCTCTCGAGATTCTTGAATGGTGTGATTCGACACCGGACGAAATGGTGCGCCGCCTTCCCGAGGAAGGCTCGGCCGACATCAAGATGGGCGCGCAGCTCATCGTGCAGCAATCGCAGGCCGCGCTCTTCTTCCGCGACGGCAAGTGCCTCGATGTGCTCGGGCCGGGGCGCCATGTGCTCTCGACCTTGAACCTACCGATCCTGACCAACCTCTTGGCGCTCCCCTACGGCTTTCGCTCGCCGTTTCGGGCCGCGGTTTACTTCGTCAATCAGAAGATCTTCACCCAGCTGCGTTGGGGCACGAAGAACCCGGTCGCCTTTCGCGACTCGGAGCTCGGCGTCGTGCGTCTGCGTGGCTACGGCATCTTCACGCTCCGGATCGATCGGCCGGAGATCTTCCTCAACACGGCGGTCGGCGCGCGCGGGAGTTACTCCGTCTTGGAGCTCGAGGACTTCCTGCGTGACCTGATCGTCGCGCGCTTGAACGACTTCTTGGGCGAGCGGCTTCGGAGCGTGTTCGATCTCGCGGCCTCGTACAACGAGGTGGCGGCGGCGCTCAAGGTCATGATGAAGGACGACTTTCGTCGCTATGGTCTCGAGCTCTCCGAGTTCCTCGTCAACTCGATCACGCCTCCGGATGAGGTACAGCAGATGATCGACCAGAGGAGCGGCATCTCCGCGGTGGGCGACCTCGATCGCTTCGTGAAGTTCGAGGCGGGCCGCGCGCTCGGCGGATATGGTGCGAGCGGAGGCGGCGCGGGTGCGATGGAGGCGGGGATCGGCGCGGGACTTGGCCTCGCCATGGCGCCGGGAATCCTCCGAGGCGTGGGCGCGCCCTCTCAGGCTGCAACCACGACCGACGTTTCCGCCGGCTCCGAGGTCGGAGCGGCGAAGCGAGCCTGCGCCAAGTGCGGAGCGGGCTCTCCGATCACGGCGAAGTTCTGCGTCGATTGCGGGCTTCGACTCTCGAGCATCGAGAGCTGCGGCAAGTGCGGCGGCACGCTGCCCGAAAGCGCGCGCTTTTGTCCCGACTGCGGGCAGGCCCGCGGTGAAGCCGGAGAGTCGACGCGGTGATCCAGACCGAGCTCGCGCCCGCGGGGATTCGGATTCGAAGGCGTTGCCCCTCGTGCGGCGCACCGGTCGAGCACTCGGAGACCGACACCGCGGTCGCGTGCGCCTACTGCCAGATCCACCTCGCCGTTCTTGGGCGCGAGACGGTTCCACGGTACGCGGTGCCGGCGCGCCTCGATCCGGCCGCGGCGCGCGTCGAGGCGAGCCGCTATCTTCGCGGCCGCGAGACGCGCGTGCGGACGCTCGGCGCGCCGCTCGTGACCTACGTTCCCTTCGCGCGGCTTCGAGCGACGGTCTACTCCTGTTGGCGCGACGCGGCCGGCCCACCACCGGAGGAGCTCCAGAGCCCACGGCGCGGCGCATCCCTGGCCAAGCTTGGGTTGCAGCTCGGTCTGGGGCTCGCGCCGACCGCGCTTCGCTCCTTTCGAAACGAAGCGCGAAGGCCGTTGGGCGGCTCGAGCGCCGGCGCCTTTCAGGCATCGGACTTTCGTTTCCGCGTCGGCGGGTGGGAGCAGACGATCTGCGGCGCTCCATCGCTGGGTTGGGGAGACAGCAGCCTAGGCGTGCGAACGCAGGCCCTCTCCGTCACACCGCTCGACGAGCTCTTGCCGGCGGACCTCGCGTCACTCGAGCTGCCCGCGCGTGTCGGCCCGGAGATCTCGGTCGACGCGGCGCGAGCCCAGTTGGAAAAGCGGCTCGCGCAGGCACATGACGGAGAGCCGGGCTCGCGCGACGCCGCCCGCTGGTTCGCCATACGTCGCGAGCTTCAGTGGATCTATTGGCCTTACGTCACGCTCGAGTTCGAAGGGCCGGCGACGCGCGGCCAGGTGATTCTCGACGGCGTCACGCTGCATGCGCGTCTCGCGCGCGAGGAATCGGAGGAGACGACGGAGCACGCTGGGGCCACACACGGTCCGACCTGCTTCGAAGCGCATGCAGGCGACACGGCGGGCTGGACCTTCGCGCCACCCGACGCGGGCTTCATCTCGCTCATCTGCCCCAACTGCAGCATGCCTCTCCCCTTTCGCGCGGTCGCGCAGCTTTTTCCCTGCTCGAATTGCCATCGGCTCTGGCGAGCGGAGGAGCGGCGCCTGGTCGAGTCGCGCGG
>CAZZAH010000262.1:0-6452 GCA_964652115.1 uncultured bacterium
CCCATGGGGGATGCCGCCGCCTGCGCTCGCGCCATCGCTGAGCTGCTCGCTCAACCCGCGCGCCTTGAAGAGCTTGGTCGGAACGCGAGCGAAGCTGCGACGCGCCGCTTCCACCCCGACTCGGTCGCCGCGCAGACCGCGGCGGTCTATCACGAGATCGTGGGTCGATCGGCCCGTTGACCGCACCGGCGACGCCGCGATACGCTCACTCGTTGCTTTGCACACCCACCCGCGGACAAGCCTCGTCCGCACCATCCCGGGAGACTCATGGAGCGGTTCCGATTCAATACCCGCAGCCGCCGGCTCCGCCGTTTGCTCGGCGTCGCCCTCGGCCGGCCGCTCGTCGGCCCGCAGGTGGTGAGCTTGGAGACGACGCACCATTGCAACCTGCGCTGCTCCTTCTGCGAGTCGCATGGCGCGTTGATGCCCGCTCCGATCACCGCCACGCGGCCCTACGTCGGCGGACGCATGACCATGAGCCTCGACACGATCAAGCGATTGTCGGGAGAGCTCGCCCAGGTCGGCGTCGATCTGGTGGAGCTCTCGGGTAAGGGCGACCCGATCGCGCACCCCCAGCTGACCGAGATCGTGAAGGCGATCCGCGGCGCGGGGCTCGCGTGCGCTCTCGTCACGAATGGGACGTTGGCCAAGCCCGATCTCGCGCGCACGCTGGTGGAGACGGAGCTCGATCGCCTCTCCGTTTCGCTCAACTCGGGATCGCGCGAGGCTTATCTCGCCTCGAACAAGCGTGATCTGTGGGAGAAGGCGACCAACTTCCTTCGCGCCGTGATCACTGAGCGACGCGCGTCGGGTGGCAAGTCGCCTTGGGTGCGCATCACGCACGTCGTGTCGAAGGAGAACTTCCGTTCCTTCCCCGGCATGGCATCGATCTGCGCGGAGCTCGGCGTCGACGAGGTGCAGTTCCTGGTGATGGGTGAGCTCAAGGAGAGCCGGCACCTTCAGCTCGATCGCGAAGAGGTCGCCTGGATTCGCGCGTTGATTCCCGCGGCGGCGGCCGAGCTCGATCGCGCTTCGATCGATCACAACCTGATCGTCTGGGGCGCCGACCTCGAGGTTCGTGCGCCGCACTCAGGTGATGAGCAGCAGAACCCGCTTCAGCGCGACATCCCCTGCTACGACGGCTGGATGTTCTGCGTCATCGGCCCCGACGGCGTGGTCGCGCCCTGCTGCTACTGCGAGGAAGAGCGCCTCGGCAATGTGGTCGAGCAGAGCTTCGTCGAGATCTGGGAGGGCGAGCTCTATCGTCTCTTCCGGAAGAAGTCGCTCGAGATGCCGACCACCGGCGCGCCGATCTGCAAGGAGTGCTTCACCAGCTGCGGGCGCGCGCTGGAGAACCAGCGGATCTACAACCGCATCCATCCGCTGACGCCGAAGAAGCAGCTCGCGACCGGATCGGTCAGCTAGGGCGCGCCCCCGCTCGAGGCCCGCTCACTCGAGGACGGTAAGCTTTCTCGTCGAGCTCGATGCTCCCGCGCGGAATCGCACGAGGTAGACGCCGGGCCCCACGCCATCGAGCGGCCATCCGACGCGGTGCGCGCCGGCCGAGTAGCGCGCGGGGCCCATGCGCGCCACCTGGCGCCCTGCGATGTCGAAGACCTCGAGCTCCGCTTGCGCACTCCGTTCGAGCCCGAACTCGAAGCTCGCATCCCCACCGTTCGCCAGGCGCACGGGATTCGGGCGGAGGGGCCAGAGGCCGCTCACGATTGCGGCGCTCGTCGGATCGGCCGCCGCGGTGATCCCGATGCGGATTTCTCGCGAGAGCTGGCCCGATCCCCCTTCGCACTGGTAAAGCCCGACGTCACCGCTCCCGACGCCAGGGAGAATCAGGGATGGACCGGTCCCTCCCGGGAGCGGCACGCCATCGCGCGTCCACTGATAGCTCGAGGCGGTGAAGCCCGCTTCCAGCACGAACTGCGGCACGTCGATGCCCGCGCCGATCTCGACCTGCTGATTTGACGTCCCGTCGAGCTCGACGCGGTGATTCTCCCAAAGCCCGGTATTGCTCACGTCGCCGCGCAGATGAAGGGTCAAGGTCCTGACGTTGTCGCGGACGTGGCCTGAGCTCCGCGCGTCCCCCTCGACCGTGATGTCGCTCGCTGCGAATTCCCAGTTCTGAAGCGTGCCCGCAACGGTGAGATCGCCGTCGACCACCAGCTCGCCGACGGTCTGAGTGGAGCCGTGAAGATCGAGCTCGTCCGCCTGGCTCAGCTGGAGGAAGCCGCCCCCCTCCATGTGAACCACGCTCCCCTGTGTCAGAAGGGTGCCGCCCGTGATCGCCCCCCCGGTCAGGGTGATCGTCTTCTCCGGCTCGACCAGGAGCGTGCCGCCTTCACCGAGCGCGATGCCCTCCGACACCCTGGCGTCGGTCTCGACCACGAGGGTTCCGGTCCCGAACTCCGGAAGGAAGACATCGGTGTCCAGATTGCCGTCCGGCCCCATGCGCAGGTGATGAGGATCGGTGCCGGAGAGCGTAACGTGGCTGTTCATGATCACACCATCGAGCGTGAGGTCGCCGGAGAGGTCGAGTGAGAGGCCATAGTCGGCGTTGAAGATTGTCCCTTGATTGATCAGATCGCCGATGATCTGCGCATGCCCCGGTCCGAACGAGCCGACGTTGCTGAGCGAGTCGAGCACGGTGAGCCGCGTGGTGAAGACCGCTCCGGTGAGGGTGGCGGCGCCTGAGAGCACGCAATCGTCGTAGGTCCCGCCGTCGAGGTAGGACCATGACTCGAAGCGGATCTCGTTCCCCTGCGCCATGACCGTGCCGGAAAGAGCGCCCGCGCGCAAGGTGAGCGGACAGGCGGGCGCAAGCACGATCTCGCCGCTGTCCTGATCGAGATCGCCGAGGATCGCGAAGGGCGTGTCGAGGAAGAGTGCGCCGGTCGCGCCGGGATCGCGCGTGAGCTTGCCCTCGAAGCGCGCGCTCGCCGACTGCGTCAGATGGTGAGCCGACGCTCCGGTCAGGATGGTCTCGACGTTGGCCCAGAGGTTCTGGTTCGAGAGGTCGCCCCCCACCAGCAAGCGGAGAACCCCGCCGCCCGCGCCTTCGTCGATCGTGCCTGCGTTCGAAACCGCGCCCGTCACCGCAAGCGCGCAAGGAGCCGCCGAGCCGCTGCGGAGGAGACCGTTGAGCGAAACCGTGAGAGCGGCGCAGCTCTTCGTGCTCGTGATCGACACCGGACCGTCGAGCACGACGTCGTCGCTGACGCTCGGAACGACGCCGCCGATCCAGGTGGGGCCGTTGGACCAGGGCCCTCCGAGCGCGGTCGAGTGGATGGTCGAGGCTTGCGAGAACGACGCGGAGACCGAAACCAAGGAGGCGAGGGCAAGCGTGGAGAGCGAAAGAGGTCTCGTCATTGGGGCCCCCCATCGAAGAGAAGGTGGCAACCGGAAAGGAACCGACAAGGATGGGCCCCGCAGCTCGCGAATTCAATCGCGGGCTCGGGGCCTTGCACAGCCAAGCATGCGCGGCGTGGTTAGAGCAGCTTTCGCAACGTCTCCACCACTCGATCGAGATCGGCCTCGCTCAGCCCGTTGTGGAACGGCAGCGCGACCGTGCGCGCGGAGAGCGCCTCCGTGATCGGAAAGTCGCCCGCCTTGTAGCCATAGTCCGTCTGATAGAAGGGCTGAAGGTGGATCGGCGTGAAGTAGTTGCTGCACGCAATCTGATGGTCGCGGAGCTTCCCCAGGAGCGCGTCGCGATCCCCCTGGCTGTAGCGCTCGTCGAGGCGAACTACCAACACGAACCAGCTGATCTCGACGTCGCTCGGAACGAACTGAAAAGAGACGCGCGGTTCGTCGCGAAGACGATCGACGTAGCCCTGCGCGATGCGCGAGCGTTTACCGAGGATGTCGTCCAGCCGCTCCATCTGTACGATGCCGAGCGCGCAGTTGAGGTCGGGTAGTCGGAAGTTGAAGCCGAGCCGCGAGTGCTGAAGCCAGCCGGCATCCGGGTCGCGCCCCTGATTGCGCATCGAGCGCACACGGAAGGCGATCTCGTCGTCGTTGGTCACGACCATGCCGCCTTCGCCCGTCGTCATCTGCTTGTTCGGGTAGAAGCCGAAGCATCCGGCCTCGGCCAACGTGCCGGCGTGGCGTCCGCGATAGGTCGAGCCGAGCGCCTCGCACGAGTCCTCGACCACCCGCAGGTTGTGCTTCTTCGCGATGGCGTTGATCGCGTCCATGTCCGGGATCGAGCCGAAGACATCGACCGGGAGGATCGCGCGCGTGCGTGGCGTGATCGCGGCCTCGATTCGATCGGCGTCGATTTGCCACGTCTTGGGGTCGACGTCGATGAAGACCGGCTTCGCGCCCTCGAAGATCGCGCTGTTGGACGAAGCGATGAAGGAGAAGGGGGTCGTGATCACCTCGTCGCCCGGCTTGATCTCGAGCGAGCGCCAGATGAGGTGGAGGCCGGAGGTGCCGCTCGACACGGCGATGGCGTGCTTCACGCCGAGCCGCTTCACGAAGCACTCCTCGAAGGCCGGCACCTTCGGACCGAGCGAAAGGGTCGGCGTCTTCAAGACCGCGACCACGGCGTCGATCTCGGCTTGGGTGATGTCGGGTCCGGAAAGGCTGATGGGCTGACTCAAGTTCGGGCCTCCTAAGCTCGCGGATCGAAGCCGATGCTGCCGCGGGTGCCGAGGCGGACCCGCCGGTTGTCTAGGGTATCGTCGCGCCGGTCCGAAATCTCGGGTGATTTCCGACGATCTCGGCTGGTGAAGGCCGCATCCACGGCTCACACTCGTGAGGGATCGAACCGCAACCCTAAGGACGCAGGCGCGTACACGGCCGGGGCGATCGATCCGAAGCGTCATTGACCGGGAGTGTGATCGTGTTCGAGAGGATGTGGGGCCGTCTATCCGGCGCGCTGCTCCTCCTGATCGCTGGATGTGGCGGACGAGTCGCTCCGCCCCCCTCGTTACCTGTCAGCACGGTGGAGATTCGGCCGAAGATCGGAATCGCCCTGGGCGGCGGCGGCGCGCGCGGCTTCGCGCACATCGGCGCGCTCCGCGTCTTCGAGCAGGAGAAGATCCCGATCGACGTGATCGCCGGCACCTCGGTCGGCAGCCTGGTCGGCGCGCTCTATGCCGATCAGGGCCGCGTCCTCGACGCGGAGTGGAACGCGCTCGCGGCCGAGCCGTCCGACCTCTTCGACAAGAACGCGCTCTCGCTCTTCTACGGTGGCTTCGTGAAGGGCGAGCGCCTCGAGTCCTTCCTCGATCGGCACCTCAAGCACCACACGATCGAGTCGATGGCGGTCCCCTTCGCGGCGGTGGCGGTCGAGCTCGCGACCGGTAAGGCGGTCGCCTTTCGAAAGGGCTCGATCGCGCGCGCGGTGCATGCGTCCTGCGCGATTCCCGGGGTCTTCGTGCCGGTCGAGATCGACGGCGTGACCTTCGTCGACGGCGGCGTGACTGATCCGGTGCCGGTCGACGTCTGCCGCGAGATGGGCGCCGAGGTGGTGATCGCCCTCGCGGTGCCGGCGCCGGCGCGCGAGACCACGCCGAAGAACCCGATCGCGGTCGCGTATCACGCCGCCACCCTCATGAGCAGTGCAATCGGCCGCCTGCGCGCGGCGGAGGCGGACGTCGTGATCACGATCGACGCCGGCGACATCGGCTATGACGACTTCAGCCAGAAGCGGCGATTGATCGAGGCGGGAGAGGCGGCGGCGCGAGCGGCTCTTCCGAAGATTCGCGAGGCCATGGCCAAGCATACGCGGTGGGTTGCGGCCGGCGACGTGTTCGCCGTGCCGGCCGCGCCTCTGCCCTAGGTCGTGATTCGCGCTACTCCGCCTTCTTCTGCGGATCGCGGCCGGCCCAAACGTTCGCGGTATTTAGGTCGCTCACGCCGCTCGCCTTCGCGTAGAGGAAGATCTGCATGCGATAGGCGGCGAGCCAGCGAAGCGGGCCCATCACCAGGGCCTGTCCGAGCGGGAGCTTGTCGCCCGTCACATAGGTCACTTCCCGCTCCATCATCTCGCCTTCGCTCACGCCGTCGACGAGCTGGGTCATGACCGCGAGCTGACGATCCATCGCCGCGGGAAAGCCCGCCGCGTTCATCTGCTCCGCCTCGGCTTTCAAGGGACCGAAGCAGTCCCAGCTCCCCTCGAGCATCGCGCGCATGCCGCCTTGTGGCGCGTAGGTCAGGTAGCGCAGGAGCTCGAGCGTGCTCCGCTGGCCTTCGCTCGGCCGGTAGTCGAAGCTCGCGGCGGGGAGCTTGGTGTGAAGGTGCTTCAAGATCTCGGTTTCATTCTGAAGGATCACGAGGTACTGGGCCTTGGTCAGCATGCCGGGTTCCTTTCGTCGCGCGTCAAACAGTGCGCGCGAGGTGGCGTTGGTGGTGCAAGCGGTTCAAGCGCGGGGATCGGGCACGGGTGGATCGGGCGCGGGCGGCGTCCGATCGGGCGAAGGTGGATTGCGATCGGG
>CAZZAH010000263.1:0-6433 GCA_964652115.1 uncultured bacterium
GTACCTGGAGGAGCTCGAGAACAACGCGATGGTCGGCTAGTTAGGGGTCGGCTAGCCAGGGGTCGGCTAGCTAGGCGACGGTTCGCTCCCGCGGCCAGCCTCTCTCCCCGGGCGGACCGAAGTCCATCCCGAAAGCGATTTGGCGATCGCCCCGATTCCTCCATCGCGCGGCGTTCTGCTAGAGTGCGCGGACCGTCAGGGTACGGGTCCCGCGCGAACCGCTTCGCGCCGCGCGCCCATTCGGCGCACGCGGTGCATTTCTTTCGTCCGCGGTTCGAGTCGGGATCTCGCATGGGCGCGGCGGAAGAGTTCGCCTGAAGGGGCATCGAATTGGGGCGTAGCCAAGTGGTAAGGCAGCGGGTTTTGGTTCCGCCTACCGGAGGTTCGAATCCTCCCGCCCCAGAGTTCTCGCGGGGGATCGGGTTCTCGCGGGGGATCGGGTTCTCGCGGCGGGCAGATTTGTCGCGGCGAATACGGTTCTAGCGGCAAGGATAGGGGCGTCAAGGAGAATCGTGGTCGATTCACTGCGGATACTGACCGGTAACGCCAACCCGGAGCTGGCTCGCGCGATCTGTCGCTACCTCGAGGTCGATCTCGGGGAAGCGGACGTCGGTCGCTTCGCCGACGGCGAGATCACGGTCAAGATCAACGAGAACATCCGCGGCTGCGACATCTTCATCATCCAACCGACGCCGGCGCCGGCCGAGACGCTGATGGAGCTCCTGATCATGATCGACGCCGCGAAGCGCTCCTCCGCGCAGCGCGTCACCGCGGTGCTGCCCTACTTCGGCTACGCGCGGCAGGACCGCAAAGACCGGCCGCGCGTCCCGATCTCGGCCAAGCTGGCGGCGAACCTGATCACCACCGCCGGCGCCAATCGTGTTCTTACGATGGACCTTCACTCGAGCCAGATTCAGGGCTTCTTCGATATCCCCTTCGACCACCTCTACGCCGCGCCGGTCTTGATCGACTACTTCCGCGAGAAGGCGATTCCGAACCTCACGGTGGTTGCGCCCGACCTAGGCTCGGTCAAGATGGCGCGTGCTTACGCGCAGAGGCTCGAGGCCTCGCTCGCGCTGGTCGACAAGCGGCGCACGCGCGCCGACGACATGGAAGTCATGACCCTGATCGGCGACGTCAAGGGCCGGAACATCGTCATCTTCGATGACGTGGTTTCGACCGGCAAGACGATCGCGCGCGCCGCGGTCGCGCTCAAGGAGCAGGGAGCGGAAGAGATTTACGTGGGGGTGACCCACGCGGTGTTCTCGCCCGAAGCGGGTGAGATCATGCGATCCGCGCCGGTGCGCGAGATCGTGGTGACCGACTCGATCGCTGGTCGATCGATCGATCTTGGAGACAAGCTGAGGGTGCTGTCGGTGAGCCGTCTCTTCGGAGAAGCGATCCGGCGGATCCACGAGGAGCGCTCGCTCAGCTCGCTGTTCGTCTAGCAGTCTCCTAGCGGAGTGGCGATTCGGCGGGGCCGGGCTTCGGCAGAACCGGGAGGAGAGGTAAGACATGGCTACGGTGGAAATGTTGGCGGAGACCCGGGCGGCTGCTCGGAAGGGCGGTGCTCGCAAGGTCCGCGCGGCGGGAATGATCCCGGCGATCATCTATGGGCCGGGGGAGGAGAATCTCCCGATCGCGATCGACAGTCCTCTCTTCGAGCGGCTCATGCGTCACGCGTCGGAGAACGTGATCCTGGACGTGAAGCTCAAGGGCCAGGAGTCGCGCGACCTGAAGGCGATCATCAAGGAAGTGCAGCGCGATCCGCGGAACGCGAAGGTGTTGCACATCGATTTTCAGCACATCGACATGAGCAAGAAGGTGCGCCTCCACATTCCGGTCTCGCTCAAGGGCTCGGCCCACGGCGTGAAGGAAGGCGGCGTGCTCGAGCATGTCATGCGCACGCTCGAGGTCGAGTGCCTGCCGACCGAGATCCCCGACGAGATCCCGATCGATATCACCACCTTGGACAAGGGGCAGTCGATCCACATCCGTGACCTAGTCCTGCCGGGGCTCGTTCTGACCGAGTCGCCGGAGCGGACCGTGGTCGCGATCCTGGCCAAGGCGAAGGACGAGGCGCTCGATGCGGCGGCGGCTGCAGCGGCGGCGACCGCGGCGGCGACCGCGGCGGCGGCGGCTCCGGGCAAGGGGGCTCCGGCGGCGAAGGGGGCTCCGGCGGCGAAGGCCGCGGCCCCGGCGGCCGGCAAGGCCGAGCCGAAGAAGGACGCCAAGCCGGCGGCCAAGAAGTAGCGACCCGCTCGACCGCGTGAGCGAAGAGGGAAAGCCCGCGTCGCGGGTGCGTTGTTTGGTCGGTCTCGGCAATCCCGGACCGGACTACGCGCGCACCCGGCACAACGCGGGCTTTCTCGTGCTCGATCGGTTGGCTCCGAGCGCCGGATGGCGGCGCGACGGCACGAGCGCGATCACGCGCGAGACCATCGAAGGAATCGAACTGCTGCTCGTCTGCCCACTGACCTACATGAATCGAAGTGGGGTCGAGGTCGCGAGGATCCTCGCAGCCGAGGGGATGACCCCGCTCGAGTGTCTGGTGGTGAGCGACGACGTGACCCTGTCTGTCGGCCGACTGCGCTTCCGACTGACCGGCTCGAGCGGCGGGCACCGGGGCCTTCTCTCGATCGAAGGAGCGCTGGCGACGCGCGACTACCCACGCCTCCGAATCGGGGTGGGAGCGCAGCCGCCGGGCGTCGATCTGGCCGACTTCGTGCTGGAGCCGTTGGTCGGTGACGCGTGGTCGGAGCTCCTTGCCGCGGCCGAGAAGGGGGCGGAGGCGCTTCGCTTCGTCCTCCAGGAAGGGGTCGAGGCGGCGATGAACCGCTTCAACTCCACCCCGGCCGACTAGGCGCGGGGGGCTAACTCTTTCTTGTCAGAATCGGACTCGCCTGGGACAATGCGCCCCTGGCCGCAATTCTCGCTTCACGAGCGTCTCGATCACGCGCCTATGGCACATGCGTGGACGAGGCTCGTTCCATCGCGCCGGACGGACGGGACGTCGACGCGGAAGCCTGGATCCATCCCGGAGGACCCGTGGGTCCTCGATAAGGAGTCGTGTCCGTTGAAAGAGTACGAAAGCGTAACCGTCCTCCGACCCACCATGAACGAGGATGATATCGAGGCCGAGGTCAAGGCTGTGACCGGTGTGATCACCGGCAACGGCGGCGAGGTGCTCGAGGTCGAGCGCTGGGGCCGTCGTCGACTCGCCTACGAGATCGACAAGCTGCACGAGGGGATCTACACCTTCTATCACTTCAACGGGACCTCACAGACCGTGCAGGAGCTGGAGCGTCGCTATCGTTTGAACGAGCGCATGCTTCGCCATCTGACGGTGCTGAGCGAGGGCCCGGTCGCCCGGGAGCCCGAAGAGGGCGAGGGTGAAGGTGAAGGTCGCTCCGACGAGCGCGAAGGACGAGGCCATCGTCGGGATCGGGTGATAGAAGACTAGCGAATCGAGGATCAGGCCTCCTGCGGGCGTGGGGTTGGCGCATTACGCGCCGCTCGTCGGTTAAGCCGAACCTCGAAGATGCGCTAGTCGACCCGCGTATCCCGCGGCCATTCGACGAAACATCCCGAGAAGAGCAGGTGAACCATGGACGCCGAAAGCTTCCCTAGGATCAACCGCGTAGTGTTGACCGGCTTCATCCAGCAGGACCCAGAGCTAAGGTTCACGCCAGGCGGTATTCCGGTCGCGTCGTTCCGCATGCGGATCGCGCGGCTCTTGCCGGAAAACCGCGGGGCGAAGGAAACGGTCTCTTACATCACGGTGGTGGCGTGGCAGGAGTTGGCGCAGAAGGTGTCGCGCGACGGGCGCAACGGTCAGGGTGTGGCGATCGAGGGTTTCCTCCACTCGCGCTCCTTTTCGACCGCGCGCGGCGAGCGTCGCACCGCGATCGAGGTCTATGCCGACTCGCTCCAGCTCGCGCCGGTCTTCCTTCCTCCGACCGCGGACCAGTCCGCTGACAGGGCTGCCCATGAGCGGGACGGGTCCGACGGGGCTGGGTCCGAGAGGGCAGGGTCCGACAGGGCCGGCGCCGATCGGGCTGGTGGTGGCAAGGCGGGGGGAGAACGGCGGCAGGGGGGCGGCCAGTCACGCGGCTCGGGTCGCGGACCGCGACGCCCGGTAGAGTCGACGGGTCCTGGGTCGACGGGTCCTGGGTCGACCGGTGCTGGGTCGACCGCTGCTGGACCGATCGACGCGGAGCCGACCCTTCCCTTCCCGGCGGATGCGCCGCGCAGGGGAGAGAGCGAGCACGCCGATGAAGGCCATGATGGAGAGCTCTCGAACGACAAGATCGCCTCGGATGATCGGCACACTGGATATCTCGGTGCCTCGGAAGATGCGGGTCCCGCCCACTGAGGCGAGGTACCCGACCTCCGACGGCGCGCCCTCGCCAGAGGCGCAAGACGGACACTCGAGCCCACGGGCCGAGCGAGAAGGAGAGAATTGAATGAAGAAGGACGGACGCGGCCCGCGCAAAAAGGTCTGCAAGCTCTGCATGGACCGAGTGGGTTATGTCGGATACCGCGATGAGCGGAGGCTTCAGCGCGCCATCACCGATCGCGGCAAGATCGTGCCGCGCCGGATCTCCGGCAATTGCGCGATGCACCAGACGCAGATCACCCGTGCCGTGAAGCGGGCGCGCATCTTGGCGCTTCTCCCCTTCGTGAGCGAGTCATACCGGTAGAGCGGACGAGAGAGGAGCGCTGAACATGCAGACCGAGGTCATTTTGCTCGAGGACGTCCACGGCCTTGGCCGTCGGGGCGACAACCTGCGCGTCAAGCCGGGCTACGCGCGAAACTTCCTGCTGCCGCGCAACCTCGCCCTCGAGGCGACGAGCGGCGGAGCCCGCCTCTTCCAGGAGCGCGAGCGCGTGCGCCAGATCCACGAGAACCGCAGCCGGATCGCGGCCGAGAAGGAAGCGGAGAAGATCAACAAGCTGACCGTCACCATCGCGGTGCAGGCGGGCGAGGACGGCAAGCTCTTCGGTTCGGTCACGAACGCCGACATCGCCGAGGCGATGTCGAAGGCCGGCCACGCCATCGACAAGCGGACGATCCTGCTCGAGGATCCGCTGAAGGAGCTGGGCGTTTATCTCGTCCGGGTGAAGCTCTTCCAGGAAGTCGAGGCGAAGATCCGCGTGCTCGTCACCAATCAGTCGTAGTCGAGCATCTGACTGGCGAAACTCGACCCCGGCCGGAGGCTCTCCGGAAGGGGTCGTCTTTCTTCTCCCCGAGCCGGCGCTCGGGCATGTGCGGAGGGAACGGTGGATTCGTCGCGTTCGCGAGATCAATTCCGGCGGGGACTCATGATCGGCGTCGCGCTCGGGCTCGGCGCCGCGTTGTCGGCGGTTCTGATGCTTTCCCTGCCGCTCCTCTCGAGCTGTTCGGGCGGAGGCGGTTCCAAGCCAGTCCCCGCTGGCGAGGCCGATCCCACCGCCGGGATCGAGTCGGTCGTGACCGATCCCAAGCTCTCGAACATCGTCCTCGCGCGGGTCGGCCATGAGGAGATCAAGGTCAAGGACCTCGACTGGAAGCTCAAGATCCAGTTCGCGAGCATGCTCGAGCTGAAGGGGCTCCAGGCGATCAAGCAGAAGCAGCAGGTGCTTCGCGCCATGGTCGAGCAGTACTGCTGGGTGGCGGTCGCCAAGCAGAAGGGCTACGACAAGGATCCTGCGTATACCGACGTGGCGGATCTCTCCCGCAGATTCATCCTCGCCAATCACGCCGCCAATCGCGAGGTCTACACCAAGGTCAAGGTGCAAGAGGCGGACATCCAGAAGTACTACGAGGACAACATCGATCAGTACCAGACGGTGGCGCGCTGCCGTGCCTCGATGGTGGTGTTGGGGAGCAAGGGCGAAGCGGAGCGGGTGCGTGCCCGCGTCCTGGCCGGCGAGGACATCGATGCCTTGGCCGGTCAGCTCTCGATCGATAACTCGACCAAGATCGGGCTCGGACGACTCGGCGTGGTCTCGCATCGATCGACCATCCAGGGCTTCGAGGACACGCCCGCTTTGAATCAGGCGATCATGGCGCTCGGACTGAACGAGGTCTCGGAGCCGATCGCGACGCCGCACGGATTCTGTGTGGTCAAGGTGACCGAGGTGACCCCGGCGGGCGTTCAGCCCCTGGCCGCGGTGGGCCCCGACATCAAGAAGAAGATCGAGCTCAAGTCGTCGAACGAGCTCTTCGCCAAGACGCTCACCGCGATCAAGGAGCAGCTCCACGCCGAGATCGACGAGGCGGCGTGGGACGAGTACACCTACTCCTTCCTGACCGACGCGGAGATCTTCCAGCTCGCGCAGGGCGAGCCCAAGCCGGAGGATCGCATCCGTCACTACGAGGCGGTGACGCGGAAAAACCCCGAGGGGAAGCTCGCGGCGCAATCGAAGTTCATGGTCGGATTCACCTGGG